>JBDNFX010000259.1:0-10290 GCA_041689575.1 Kapaibacterium sp. (SeqCode) | reverse complement strand
CACAACCAATTTCTAAAATAGTTTTTGCTGATTCTGGTAAAGGAATGACTTCTTCTGTTAAACGACAAGCGTTTAATCCCGGTTTTTCTACCAAAAAACGTGGTTGGGGAATTGGATTAAGTCTATCTAAACGAATTATAGAAGAATACCACAAGGGCAAAATCATTATCAAAGATTCGTCACCAAATAAAGGGACAACCTTTTTTATGGAAATCCCTTTAGTTAATCAAATTGGATTAGATAGTTAGTCAGATTCTAATTTTTCGTAATCTTCCTAAGGATATTTCCTTTTAAATCTATTTCGTAAATGTTACATTAAGGAGAATTGTACGGATGCACACTGACTATGATTGTGTTCTGAGGTGTAAAAGCTATGGGATTTCCAAATTTCATATACATACAATGTTGAAAGCGAGTATTGATTTTCGTAATTCTCCTGACCCTGCCATCCATTTGTCAACTTCAATTACCCACAATTCTTCGTGCCTGAAATTCTGAGGAATGGTGTCTTTTGCATCCTCAAAATTCGTAAAAGTTACTAGCATAACAATATACTTATTATCAAACGAAATTGCTGGGTTGCTTGATCTTCTGTACTGTAATGTATCAAACAAATATAAATAATTGTTGTTGATGAGTTAGTATTTTTGTGTGTTTGAGTTAGGGAAATTATAATTTACAAAAAATCGAAGTTTAATATCATTGCTGATGACTGTAAATGCTTCAATCCCTATTTGTTCTAACTTATCTGTTTGAAGATAGTATTTGTAATGTACACCCTCATATCTTATAAAAAATACGTCATTCCCTAATGATGATTCCGATAGCCACTTTACGTTGTTCATACCTAAACCACTTTTTATGATTGCTCCACTTTTTCCTAATTCACTCGGTGTAATTAGTTGAAGTTTTTTAGTTTGTATGTTGAAAGTAAAGAGATTATCTCTCAATATAAACTCTTTTTTATCTCCTACAGTATTTACTACCGAAAAGGTAGTAAATACTAAGATATTACTATTATATGGATTACATTCAAAATTATGTTTCAAAACAATAGATCTAAATTGAGTTAGTATAGTGCTATCATAGTCCATTGATAGTTCATTCCCCCCAATAAACATATATTCACCAGTTAAATTATTAACTATCCTACGATTAACTAATAATTGTGAGCCTTGCATATCTTTATCAATCGATATTCTTTTCAAATATACTTTTTCCCTGTATATCAAGTATTTGCAAGGCACTTTGAAATAGATATTTCAAACAATAGAAACCATTTAAGGTTTTCTTAGAATTTTTAAATTGATGGTGAAGGTGTAGGATTTAAATTAACACACGAATTTAATTTCACATTACAAAATATATCGTAATACAATTTTTTATGGGTTGTTAAGGAGAGAAGGGCTTTCTAAGATTGGGGGTTTTGCTTGTGATTTAGATTTTTTTTGAACTTCTACAGTTGAAACAAGGATACTTGGAGAAGATGCAGAAACAGGAACATTCCCAGATTCAGCTCCACATATTCCGTTGAATATACCAAGATCATCACCAGTGGTTACTATATTTTGGAATGTAGTTAATGGTGTTCCTATCATATCAACACCTCGAACTAATTCGTCGGGTCTTCCATCTTCATAGATTTTGTAAACAACTAAGGGTTGAACAGTGAATGAATTTGGAATTGTTCGAGAAGTAAAGGTAAACCCACCAGATATTTCTACAAAATATAATCCGTACTCTTTATTTTGTTCCTTACATTCTTTGCGGAGTAAATCTTTCAATTCTTTAACGGAAACTGTATTTCTCGAACGAACAATAAGGTTCGACTGACGTGAAACAGGTACATATCCCATTTGCTTTCTACCGTGTCCATTAGAAACGGGAAAACCTTCTATGGGTGAACGGGACATCAAAAACTCTTTAAATATTCCATTTTCTACAGCAACCACTTTTTTCCCTTTTACACCTTGGTCGTCGTAGGTAACATACCCATGAACTTCTCTACCTTCAAGAAATTTTATAGTTGGATCGAAAACTACATCAATAAAATCTGGAAGAATTGGTTTACCGACAAAACCTTTGAACGTTTGCGAAGAATTGGGGTCTTTTTGTCTATGACCTTCAACACGATGACCGAATATTTCGTGAAAGAATACTCCAGAAGCTTCTCCAGAAAGTATAGCAGGACCTGAATAAGTGTCTGTTAAAGGTGCTTTCTTCAATTCTGCTAATAATATTGCCATAGAATCAATTGTTGCTACAAGTGTTTCTTTTGAAGGCAAAGAACCTGTAGTATGAGCAAAAAACGACCGGAACAAAGGTAAAACCATTCCATCGTCTGCTTTAGTAGAAGCAATTATGAATACTCGATAAGAACCTTCTGACCATGAAAGTTTTGAACCTTCAGAATTAACAGAATACTTGGTAGTAAATTCCGATTGAAAATACACCTTTGAATTTGTAATAAACGGATATATTTTAAATCGTTCAGAAGCAAATCGAATTACATCTTGCGTGTTATTTGGAATTGAAGGAGTTGTGAAAGTGTTTGAATAGTCAACAAGTGCTTGTTCGTTCGAAAAATCTGCAGATGAATCTTCGTCAGATACTTTCACTGCGATATTTGTTTTTACCTTAAGGTATTGTTCTTCGGCTGCTTTAAAAGCTTTGTCGGTGTTATACCAAAGTAATGTTTTAATTGCTTTGGGATTTTCAGTCAAAGGCATAGGAACCGCTAAACCTTTCGAAGCTGTGAAATTAATTCTGTTTCCACGTATTGTATGAGTATTATCTAATTGATAATTACCTACACGAACATCAATGTCTAAAAAACGTTCTTGAATTTTTTCATCATCTTCTAATTTTCCTAAGGATCCAGCAATAGAAGTTGCTGTACGATCAGTGATCATATATGATATAAAAAACGGAGCTTGTTTCTGAGAAGACAATTCTTTCATAGAACGAAGTAATTCCTCGTTCATGGTCGTTATTAACGTATTTTCTTGTGAAAAAACAGTTATTGAAATAGAAAAGAAAGTCAAAAGAAATACAGAATAGAGTAGTTGCTTCATTAAAAGGGTGACACTTTTTTGATAATAGTTAAATCAGGTGCTAATTCATAGTAGAATGGAATTCCTGTTGGAATATTCAAGTTGAGAATTTCTTCTTTTGAAAGATGTTCAATTGTTGCAACTAATGCTCTCAATGAATTACCGTGAGCAACAACTAAAACATTTTTACCTTGTTGAATGTATGGTAAAATTTCTGTTTGAAAATAAGGTAAAACTCTGTCTTGAGTCATTTCAAGAGACTCACCATTTGGAGGAGGAATATCGTAACTTCTTCTCCAAATGTGAACTTGTTCAACACCATGAATTTTTGCAGTTTCTTCTTTGTTTAAACCTTGCAAATCTCCATAATGGCGTTCATTTAAGGCTTGATTTTCAAAAGTTGGTAGATCAGTTTTCTTAGCAATTTCAAGTGCTATAGAGGCAGTTCGTTTCGCTCTTTTTAAAACGGAAGTAAAAACAACATCAATTGGTAATTCACTTAAAAGTTTACCAGATGATCTGGCTTCATTTTCACCTTGTTCCGATAAATCTACATCTACCCAGCCTGTGAATTTATTTTCTAAATTCCATATAGATTGACCGTGACGTAACAATATAAGTAATGACATAGTTATTTTAGGATTGATTTGGTTGACAAAGTTCCATTAACACACCATTGGTAGATTTTGGATGTAAGAATGCAATTTGCATATCGTGAGCACCATTGGTTGGAATTTGATTAATAAGTTGTATACCGTCAAGAGAGAGTTTGGATAAATCTTTTTGAAGTGAATCACTTTCAAATGCAATATGATGAATTCCTTCACCACGTTTTTCTAAAAACTTAGAAATTGGAGAAGACTCATTTATAGGAGCAGTTAACTCTATGAGAATTCCATTTAAAGGAAATGATGCTATTTCAACAGATTGTTCTAATACTGTTTCTCTATGAAAAGATTCAACACCAAAAATTGTTTGGAATGTTTTCATACTTTCTTCAAGGTTTTTTACCGCAATACCAATATGGTTGATGCCTTTAATCATTTTTTCTTTTAAGAAATATAGCTTCTAAATTCTTTCGTTCTTCTTCGGTATTGATTCCTGATATCTCAATTGAATTGTTATGAATTAATGCACCTACAGAAAGACTTTTTTGTCGAAATATTTTCACTAAATCTGTAAGATAAAATTCACCTTGAGCATTAGAATTTTGAATTCTTTCTAATAAAGAAAACAAATATTTATGTTCAATACAGTAAATACCAGAATTAATTTCAGTTATCAATTTTTCTGAGTCGCTTGCATCTTTTTCTTCTACAATACTTAGGAAATCTCCATTTTCATTACGAACTAGTCGACCATATCCTTTTGGGTTTTCTAAAATAGTAGAAATCAAAGTTAATTGAAAGGAATTTTTTGAATGAAATGAAAGTAATGTAGTTAATGTTTCAGCTTGGATAAGTGGGACATCACCTGATAAGATTACCACAAGTCCGTTCTTATCAAAAGTAGCTAAAGCAGTTTCAGCTTGTTGAGCAGCGTGACCTGTCCCCAATTGTTCTACTTGAACAACGCATTGAATGGTAGAGTTATTATAAGATTGAACAAAATCTTGGACTAATTCTTTTTTATGGCCAACAACGACAACGGTAAATTGAGAATCAATTTTAGTCGAGACATCTAAAACATATCCTAATAATGGTTTAGAATTTAAAGTAGCTAAAACTTTTGGTAAGTTGGGGTTATTCATTCGTTTCCCCATCCCAGCTGCCAAAATTATAGTAGCAATTTTAGTATGATCAGACATTCTTTTTAATTTTTATGGAAACGATGTGCTTGAACTGAGTGAGATGTTTCAATGATAGAATTTGTTTCATCAACTAATACAATTGTTGGTTGATGTTTAAGAGCTTCTTCATTTGAAAGTGTCGTGTATGAAATTATAATAATTCTATCGCCAACTTGCCCCTTACGAGCAGCTGCTCCATTTAAACAAATAACTCTAGAACCACGTTCACCCTTTATAACATATGTTTCGAAACGCTCACCATTATTAATGTTTACCACAGAAACCTTTTCATATTCTAAAAGGTCTGCATTTTCCATTAAATCTTCATCGATAGAAAGACTACCTTCGTAATGAAGTTCCGCTTCAGTTATAGTAGCTCTATGTATTTTTGACTTGAACATTATTCTGTTCATTGTATACTTTGCTTAAATAGTATTTAATATTACAGTTTATTGACGTTTTGTAAGAAAATTCATTTGAGAAAGGGTTTTTCTTAGGTAAACTTCTTTTTTAATGCTTTCTTTGTTTCTTCATCATCATTCAGTTCTTGAATTGACTTTTCGGTATCTAAAACTTCTTTTTCAAGACCTAATTCTTTAGCAAAATTCGTTTTTTCAAATGAGTTTTCAGGAATATCTGTATCGTGTAGATTAGAAATTGTTTCTTCTTTTTTAAGAAATATTTGTTCTTTCAAATTCTCTGCAAAATCTATTTTCCCTTTCATAGTCGACATATTCAATGGGGCTATATCTTGTATACTCTTTAAGAATTCATCTTGTTGATTTGGGAATTGTACTTTTTCTTTACGTTCAATTTCAACCATTTTAGAACGTTCGATTTCTTCCATTTCTTCAGTCGAAGGTTCAGAAATTTCTTCTTTTTGAGCTTCCTCAAATTTTCTTAGTTCGTTTTGTTCATATTCAGCAATAATTTCTTGATACTCTGATAAGGTTTCGTCTTCATCCTTCAACACTTCATCGAAATGTAAGCCAACATTTTGAGAGTTTTCAACTTCTTTTTCTTCAACGTTCTTAACCTTCTTTTTAGGGAAAAGACTTTTTCTAAATATAACTATGCTACCAAGAATTAACACAACTAATGAACCTAAAACTATCGTTTGAGTTGAAGGTTTAAAAGCTTGAAGGGGAGGGCGTTGTATTTTAGTGATAATTTGTTGTAATGTATCTGGAACTGAGGCTATTGAACTTGAAGAGTCAGTTCCTTTTGGTGTAGAGTTGGTATCGAAAGTTCTTGAAAGTTCAACCGCTAAACTATCTAATTGTATAGGAATCTTAAATTTCCCTATATCGTTGTCAAAGAGAATATTTTTTATACCTGTTCTTAGTTCAAATTGTTCTAAGTATAAATTTGCTATTTCTTTGTTATGAGTTTTAAACAACAAATAAACCATTGCAAAATTGTCGGGGTGTACAGATTTGTTTTCGATACCTTTTAAAGCATATTCCAAAGAAAAGGCATAGTTTTTTTTATTCAACTCTTCTTTTGCTCGGACAACATTAACTTCGGAATTACCTAACGAATATGCAGAATCGAAATATTTCTTTGCTAAATCTGGTAATTTATCGGTCAAAGATAGTATACCTGTTCTATAAACATCTTCTGAATTAGAAATTTTATCCCATTGAAAAACTTCTAAATATAGCGATTTTGAAAAACCTAAGTTAGAAATGGTAAATCCATTTTTTGAATTTAACTGAACTCTAACAATTGTATTGCTTGCGCGTTCTTCAATTGAGCATTCTCGAATAACAGCCGACAAAAATGAATACGTTTTTTTAGAAGTATTTCTAGAAACATTCTGAAGTTCTACGGTTATGAGAGTTTTATCTTCGGAAAGGGTATATAGAATTGATTCAGGAACATCATCGAAATGGAGAACAACACCTCTTGGAGAAACTAAATGTACATCCGTTAGAACACTTTGTGAAAAAATGACTGATGAAGTAAATATGAAAACAAATAAACAGAAGATCCATTTCATTGTTCTCTACGAATAATAATTGAACGAAGATCTTTAATTATTTGAGTATGAATTTGACATACTCTTGATTCAGTAATATTTAAAACTAAGCCTATTTCTTTGAAAGTAATTTCCTCATAATAGTAGAGGGTAATAATAATACGTTTTTTTTCAGGTAAACTTTTAATATAATCTGTTACAAAGGTTTTTCTTTCTGAATCAATTAAAGTATCAATAATATTAACTTGAGAAGGATCGGGTATTTGACCTATCAGATCAAAAACATCATCTTCATCAGTACTCCTATAGTACGAAGCAGAATCATCCATTGACATTGTTTCTAAGGCAGAAGCTGCAGCTGAAAGATACCCTTGAAATTCTGCTTTTGTAACCCCAAGTTTAACTCTAATTTCATCTAAGGATACTTCTCTTTGTTGGATACTTCTAAGATTGTCTTGTGTATAAAGAAAATCTTGAGCTTTTTTTCGAACTCCACGAGAGAGTTTATCTAATTTTCGTAATTCATCTAAAATAGTTCCTTTTATACGAGGAACTGCAAAAGTTTCAAATTTTGTACCCAATTCTGGTTGGTATCTTTTAATACAATCATCTAAGGCAAGTATACCATAATGAAGAAAATCTCTTTCGACAAGTATTGAATTTGAAGAAAGTGTCATTGAATTAATTACATATTTTATTAACCAAAGATAATGATTCATTAACTGTTGTTTCACATCAATTCCTTGATATGAGTGAAATGTATTCCACAACAAATTCAATTGTTCTTCAGTGTGTAAATTTTTTGCCATAAAAATCAAAATCTGTTAAAGATTTACAAGGTTTTATTTGTTCCTTCACTTGCAATTCTGGCTGCTTCTTCTAAACGTTTTCTTTCTTCTTCGTATCGAACTTTTGCTTCTTCAATATTCTGTAAAGTTTTTTCATATTGTTCATCAAAATAAACTCTTTCTTCACGTTCTTTATTTGAATTAAATATAGAAACAACTATAACAATAATAACTCCTCCTGAAATAGCAAAAATCGTAAACACGAAAAATGCTCGAAATATCATATTAAAGATATCTCCAATTGGGTTATTGAAATAAAAGATAAAAAATGAAACAATTCCAGCTAACATACTCACTTGAAAAAGAGTAGAAATAGGGTAATCTGTCATTTCCTTTTTTTCGAGTTCTTTTTGAGAAAGTTCTACGTTCTTTTTTTCTTTTGCCATTGTTTCTTTTGCTGACCAATTGATGTATTTGCAAGTAAACGGATATTGTTTTTTCCAAATATACGAGAAATTATCTCGATTGAACGGGAATTAACTTTAAATGGTACTAAAGAGGAGACAAAACACTTAACTATTTGGTCGTTTTCAGTACAAATAAATTCAACTTCAGAATAATCTTTTATATCTTCAAATTCAAGTTGAAACTGTTGAATTTTTAATATACTTTCATCTTCTATTGGTAATGTAATTCGTATTGATTTAATATGCGTAGTAATTGCTTCTTCTAAAGTTTGGATTTGAGAAACCTTAATTTTTGCCGTTTCTTCATTAAAATCAAACTCACCTTTTACAAATATTAATGCCCCTACTTCAATTTTCTCACCAAATTTTTCGTAAAAATCTGCCCATACAACAAGTTCTACTTTGCCATACATATCTTCCAATGTAGGAAAAGCAATTGTTCTGTTCGATCTATCAATTCTTGTTCTATTTTCTGTAATTAAACCACAAACTTGTACCATTTTTCCATGATAAGATTCGTCAATTTTATCGAAGGTAAAGGTTGAAAGTGCGTGATGTTCGAGTATATATCTACCCATTGGGTGACCAGAAATATAAAAGTTTAGAAACTCTTTTTCTTTTTGTAGTCTTTCTAATTCCGACCATTCAGAAACTACAGGCAACGATGGCTCAGAAATAGACATTGATTCAATATCATCTCCAAATAGAGATTCCATTGTTTCTTCTTTTGAGGCTGAAAGTGTTTTTGCGTATTCTAATGCTATTTCAATTCCAGCGAAAAGTTCAGCTCTACTTCCTTTTTCTAAACAATCTAATGCTCCTGAACATATTAATGCTTCCAAGCCTCTTTTATTTAAGGCTTTAGAATCAACTTTTGACACGAAATCAAAAAGCGAATCAAAGTGTTTGGCTTCTCTTGCTTGAACTATAGAATCAACAACACCAGATCCAACATTTTTTATAGCAGATAGACCAAAAACTATTTTACTACCTACAACTGTAAATGCAGAATAAGATTTATTGATGTTTGGAGGAATGACAGTAAATCCAAATTTCTTTGCTTCTTCAATAAGTAAAACAACTTTTTTAAGATCGTTTAGTTCTGCAGACATATTCGCAGCTAAAAATTCAGCAGTAAAATGAGTTTTTAAATATGCAGTTTGAAACGCCAAATACGAATATGCTAATGAGTGCGATTTATTGAATCCATAACTTGCAAATTTTAGGATCAAATTAAATATATCAATTGCTAGAGATTCTTTTATTCCATTATTTGCCGCACCAGAAGTAAATTGTGCTTTGAGAGTATTCATAGACTTTTCATCTTTTTTACCCATTGCACGACGCATAATATCTGATTGGGCAAGACTAAAACCAGCAAGATCTCTTACCAATTGCATTACTTGTTCTTGGTAAACAATTACTCCATAAGTGGTTTTTAGTGACGTTTCCATTAATGGATGCAAGTAAGAAATACTTTTTTTTCCTTGTTTCCTATCAATAAATTCTGGAATATTTTCCATAGGCCCAGGTCTATACAAAGCATTCATTGCAGTTAGTTCTTCTATATTCTGAGGCTTTAACTTACGTAAATACGATTGCATTCCATCAGATTCAAATTGAAATATTGCTAATGTATCACCATTTCCAATCATTTCGTAGGTTTTAACATCGTCGTAATCAATAGAATCAATATCTAAATCTATAGAATGATTAGCCTTAATCATTTCCAAAGTATTATCAATAATAGAAAGTGTTCGAAGACTCAAGAAGTCCATTTTAAGTAGACCCGCTTCTTCTAAATCCTTCATAGTATATTGAGTTGAAGGATCAGAATCTGGAGCTTTATACAAAGGGACGAAATCCGTAATATCGCTTGGAGCGATAACAATTCCAGCAGCATGAACGGAAGAATTTCTTGCAAACCCTTCTAAGGTTTTAGAATATTCTATCCATTCTTTAAAACGAGAATCGTTATGGTTTTTTAGCCAATTCATATCAGGTAAATTCATTGCTTCTGCAATAGGCATTACTTTTCCTAATGTTGTAGGAATACATTTCGTTGCCTTATTTACTTGGTCAAGAGGAATTCCCAACACCCTACCTACATCTTTTAAAACAGCTTTTGATGATAAAGTATTAAATGTAATAATTTGGGCTACTGAATTAGCACCATATTTTTCTTTTACGTATGTAATAACTCGATCTCGTT
>JBDNFX010000258.1:0-3911 GCA_041689575.1 Kapaibacterium sp. (SeqCode) | reverse complement strand
TGAGTTAACAGATTTACCTAAAATTCAAGAAATTGAAGAAATTCGAACTGACGAAACTCCATTGTTTTCTAGAGTTAACGACGTTATGAAAGAAGAAGAAAAAGATGATATTGAAAATGAAAATCAAGAACAAAATGCTTTGGAAGAATCTCAACCATTGTTTCAATAATATAGATACAGTACAGCTTTCACGAGTACTCTTTTATCTTTGTTTCATTCCACTACTTCTAGTTCTATCTGGTTGTCCAGAAGAAAACCCTTTGTTAGTAAATCCTCCAACTGCAAAGGATAGCATATTGGTACGATTCATTAACTTAGTACCAAATTCAGGTCCACTTTCTGCAACCTTAGATGATGTAGTTTCATTTCAAAATATTCAATCTTTTACAGCTTCGAAAGCATTAGCATCTCCGGGAGATTCAGTATTTTTTAAAGTTCAACAAAATGGTACAAATATTTACTCTTCTTTGACCAGATATAGATTCATTAAAAGTTCTGTTCAAACAATTATAGCATTACCAAAAGTAAATACCTCTCAAAATACTTTTGATACGGTACTTGTATCAACTTCTTCGAATTTTTTTGCTCCTGGTGCATTTTCTTCAATTAGGGTTTTATATATTACTGATAATAGTCAACAATTCTCATTGAGGTCAGGTTGTCCGAATGGTACAATTCTAACCAATGCTTTTTTAAATCAGACTCCATCCAATTTTCAGCAAATTATTCCTGGTGATCAAACTATATCGTTAACAAAAACGCTACAAGATGGTTCAGATTCTACAATTGGAACGTATTTAGTTTCCTTTGCAGTACAAGCAAAATATACTATCATTTTTACTGATTATTCAAACAAAGGAATTAAACCTTTTTTACTCAAAGAATTTGATAATTCTGAACAAGCCTTCACCGAACTTGTCCCTACTTTAACTCAAAATGTAACCTTAAGAACCATTAATGTTTCTTCATCGCCTATAGATATGTTTGCTGGATTTACTAATCAAATTGAAACTAACTTACCGTCACAGTATACGTCTTCATTTAAGCAAATTTCGGCTTGTAAAAGTGTTTTTAAGGATTCAATTTATTCTAAAATAGGTTCTGATGTAAGTTCTACTTCCTTACTACAATTTATTCCTCCACGTAGTTATTCTATAGTTGTAACAGATTCTAAAGATAACATTGCTGATGTTTCAATTCCAATAGAACCACTTATTCCAGATACGATTCCAATTGGAAAAGCGAGGATTAGAGTAGTACAAGCGAATGCTAATTTTTCTGGCATTACTGTTTCTGTGGGTGCAAGATTAGATTCTGATTTCTCCTCCAATTTCACAACAGGCGAATCTATAGCGAGACAAATTCTGTTTGGGAGTCTCAGCAGTGGTTATTTTTCAAAGCCTGGTTTGTTACCACTTACGGTTTTTGACAATGCCACTCCTACGAATCTATTATTAACATCCTTAGTTGACATTGAACCAAATCAATCGTATGTTTTAATATTTTCGAAGGATCCGCTATCTAATGAACCAAAGTTATCTGTAGTGAAAGATACTGATGAATCGATGCAAATAACAAACCTACAGAAAGGCACCTTGCTTCAATTTATTCATGGAATAAATGGGCTTTCTAATGCAAAATTGAGCTCAGGTACGATTCTCTTAGATGCATCTTTTAATTTTACAAATAGTATTGCAACTTGTTTACCTTTTGGTCAAGCAGCAATTTCATTTAATCAGAACAATTTCTCAATTAATGTTGACAATACTAAACGATTACATTTTTTTACTGAAAAAAGTGGTGCAATTCAATTAAAATCTTTTGATTTTATTCCTGGTGGAAGGTTGTTCGGAACAATAAAAAGAAGATTTATAAATGCATCTGACTTAGAAAATGTAACAATAACAAATTCACCAAAGTTAAATTTCGATTTTCAAGGAAATTTAGAAAATGTTGAATTTGAAAATTTACTTCCAGATACTGAATCTCCTTTAACAACAACAAATTTAAGTCAAAGGCTTAGTTTCTTTTTCTGGGATAAAAAAGCTAGTGAATCTAAAGGTAATCTTGTAAAATCTGCAACAAATCTATCCTTACCCTTGGGTAAAAATTACTCAATTATTTTAGTTGGCGATATAAAAAATGGTTATGAGGTTATAATAACCCAAGAATTTTAGTAAATTTGAATTATTAATTAGTTAAATCAGGGAAATATAGAATCTATGGCTCAATTCTCATTAGAAAGCAACGGTCTTTTAGAAGACACAGCTATTTACTTTAATGGCAAACAAATCGAAGGTGTAAAAGAGATTTTTTTAAATCTTGATGAAGATGGTACATTTGATAGTGTAATTCAATACGAAGGTTCCGATGGAGTTCTTCATTCGAAAGAAATATTTAATGACTATTTAGCAAACATAAAAACACGTCCACCAGCTTATTCTGAAGAAGATACTGATTCTTTACAGCTTTTAACTATTGAAAGCAATGGAGATATTGGTCAAACTTATGTGTTTCGAAATGATGAAGAACAATTTGGAATTGTTAGTCTGTTTATACATATAAAAGGAACTTCAACAGTCGATAGACCAAGCTTGAAATCTATGTTTTCTGCGAAAAAGAATATTCCTGATATTCCAGAATTTAAAGTAGAAATTACCTATCGAGAAGATAATGATGATTTAACAACTGAAAATGTATTTTAATTTTAAAAGGTAACACTATGAATAAACGAATTTTTTCTCTTAGTATTTCTCTTTTTGTTTTTCTTTGGATGATACTAATTCCATTTGAGGTAGACGCACAACGTTCTTCTGGTTTTGGTGGATCCCGATCTAGTTCAAGTTCGAGTAAATCTTCAAGTAGTAGTTCCCGTTCAAACAGTTCATCTGCAACTAGCCAACCAAGATCTTCTGGTTTTGGTGGCAGTAGGCCTGCAACTTCAACTGCACCTTCAAGCTCATCTAAACCATCTTCAGCTTTTGGTGAAACACGGTCAAGTTCACCGAAAACAAGTGGGACTCGTCCTTCTACAAGTTCACCTTCAAATAGTTTTGGTGGAACTCGTTCAACAAATTCTCCCTCTTATGCTACACCTCGGTCAGGTGGTTCTGCCGTTACTGGGAATAGAATGTCTTCCGACCAAGCCTCTCGTTCGTATGGTACTCCTAGAAGAACATTTAATCAATCTTATGGTGGATCAAATGTTCGAGTCAATGACTATGGTGGATTTTCTTCAGGTTTAATGGCTGGATATTTAGCAGGTTCTATAATGGCTCCGGCTTGGCATCCATTTTCTGGTTCATTTTACTATGGTAGACCTACGTATGTTTATGGAACAAACGGTCAAATTGAATCAGTTTATCCACCTTCGTTTTCATTTTTTAAATTACTACTTGCCATAGCAGTTTTTGGGGTGATTATTTTTATTATCTATAAAATAGTTACAAGAAATAAACGAAAAGAGTTATCAAATTCTTCATTCTCATAACTTAGATTAGAGCAGCCAAAGGCTGCTCTTCTTTTTTACTTTGTTCAAAATTGTATCAAAAGTAGTATATTCGTGTTACTTTACCAAAGTAAAGTACTTTAAAATTGAAAAAACATATTACTCTATGCGAATTTATACACTTTGTTTCTTTCTTTTAACTACCTGTTGCCTTTCACAGACTACCACTCGTATTCCTAATTTTTTCATTGGTGGTATTGCAGGTTATCAATTTATTCAAAATTCTACTACTATTCCCGTAATTCCAGGGACAACCGATTGTGCTAATTTTTCCTATGGTAGTTCGAATGGATTATTTGGCGGTCTTACATTTGATTACCCTCTTTTTACAGATGATTCTCAACTTAGAAATATATTCGAACTTTCCTCAAGACTTGTATATTCCAAGCGAGGTGTCGATTTG
>JBDNFX010000257.1:0-6733 GCA_041689575.1 Kapaibacterium sp. (SeqCode) | reverse complement strand
ATCGTCGCGAATTTGAAAGGCAATTCCAACTAACTCACCATATTGTTTTAATGCTGTGTGAAATTCTGGATTATCGGTACTACTTAGTGAACCAATTAAACAACATGTAGAAGTTAAAGAAGCAGTTTTATCGGAAATAATTTTAAAATAGGTTTCTTCATCTAACGAAAATTCCCTACTTTTTTCAATTTGTAACAATTCTCCTTCACTCATTCGCTTTACGGCAGTACTTGTTGCTTTTAAAAAAGAAAACTCATCGTTTTCTACAGCAATTAGCAGCCCACGAGAAAGTAAAAAATCACCAACGAGTATTGAAACCTTATTTTTCCACAATGCATTGATAGAAGCCACGCCACGCCGTTCTGCCGAATCATCTACAACATCGTCGTGAACCAAGGTAGCAGTATGGATTAATTCAACCATAGCAGAACCAATAAAAGTTCGTTTAGAAACAGTTCCACACATCGAAGCGGACAAAAACACCAATGTTGGCCTTATTTGCTTTCCACGTTGTTTTATTATGTATTTTAATATTATATTTAACAACGAAACATGGGTCTTCATTGTTGATTTAAAATATAAATCAAATTCTTCCAAATACGACTCTATTGGTTTGCGGACTTCTTTAACAGCGATCATAGTTTTATTTAATGTATATCAAGCTAACATAATTATTGCTTCTTTTGTTTCAATGCTATAGAAGATACCCAAATACTCAATTCAAAGAGGATGTATAATGGAATTGCAAAAATAAGCTGGTTAAAAGGATCCGGGCTAGGTGTCATAATAGCAGCTATGATTAATATACCTACAATTGAGTGCTTACGATATTTTCTCATTATTGTAGGTGTAATGATTCCTACTTTCGTGAGAACAAAAGAAATCATTGGAAGTTCAAAAATAAGCCCTGCTGCTAATAAGGTTGTTGTCATAAAACTTAACAGCTCATCGACATCAATAAAATTCTTTATGTTTTGAGATCCAAAAGATGCAGAAAAGGTAAGCATCGAAGGAATCATAACAAAATATGCGAACGATATCCCTGCAAAAAAGCAAACTGTAGTAAAAAAGGTTATTGAACGAGCCCATTTCCTTTCTTTTTCGTACAATCCAGGCTCTATAAATTTCCAAAGTTGATACAGAATAAAAGGTGTTGTAATTATTATTCCAACTATAAAAATAACTTTGAAATACAAAAATGCTTGACCAAATGGTTTTCGGTTTTGTAGTTCCATTTTCGATGCAATTGCTGGACCTAGAAGTACAACATTCAAAATTGTATCAATAAAAATACTTGTTAGGATACATCCTATAACTAAACCAATTACAGAATAAATTAGCCTTTTGCGTAACTCTTCAAGATGACCTGAAAACCCCATTTCATGGAGTTCTCTTGGTTTTTCCGATATTTCTTCAGCCATTATATTATTATTTACCGAAAGTAATTTTTTCTTTTAAAAAGTAACCTTTATCGTTCAATCCGAGAATACCTGCAGGTGTAAAAGCATCGTGTTGAAAGACAACAATCCATTCTTCTTCTACAGCGTTGTACCATAAACGTTTTTTTTCTTCAATTGTTGAAAGTGGGAAGTTGTCATAGCCCATTCCATACGCAAGTGGTATATGTGCAGCGGTTGGACATAGGTCGCTTGGGAAGAAAAGTATACGTTCAGAAGTAGTTATTTTGAAACCTTGTAATGCTCTCGTATGACCGTGAAGAATTTCGAAAGTTATTCCTTCAAATGGAGTATCGTTCATAAGAGTTTTAAGAACACCATTTTCTAAAAGTGGTACATAATTATCTTGGATAAAAGAAGCCTGATCTTTTAAAACAGGTTTTATTGCCCATTGTAATTGTTCTTCATTTACGTAATAAGTAGCATTTTGGAATGTTGGAATCAATTTGTCGTTTTCGTATATAGTTGAACCACCGGCATGGTCAAAATGTAAGTGTGTTAACAAGACATCGGTAACATCTGAGGGATCAAGACCTACCTTTTTTAATGAAACTTCTAATGATTCATCTGTAGTATTTATATCGTAAATAGATTGAAGTTTTGATGAAAATTTGTTTCCATTTCCTGTATCAATGAGAATATTTTTGGAACAAAATTGAATAAGTAAAGACCGAGATCGCATTGGAATTCGATTTTGGTCGTCAGGAACTGAATATTTCGAAGACCATAAATTTTTTGGAACTACACCAAACATAGCCCCACCATCGAGACCAAAAGTACCAGTTTCTAACAGTGAAATAGTGAATTTACCGATATTCATTTGAAGATTTTAGCATAGTTATGGAATACTGAAAATAGAAGTATTTTCAAAAGAAGTTACGCAAAACTACTAAAAAATTGGAAAACTCGTAAAAGACTCGTAATTTTGTTGAATTATGCAAAATTTTAAAACATACATTTATACCTTTACAAATTTAAGATAACAAGGATATAGGAGAACATTGACAATGAAATTAATTTCTAAAATGCGGGAAGTTTCACCATTCTTGCTTGCAATATTTGGGGTGACGTTTGTAGTTTTTATGGTAATATCAGATATTGATATGCAATCGTTATTCCAGCAAGGAAATTCTGGTGGTGATAATGTAGGATCGGTCAATGGAGAAAAAATTCTTTATTCAGTTTTTAATGCTCGTGTTCAAGAATCAATAGAGATGCAAAGATCGTCCGCTGTAGGACAGGGGAAAGAAGTTGAAATCGATGATGAACAAATTAGAGAGCAAATTTGGAATGAAATGGTAGATGAAATTCTCCTTCGCCAAGCAGCTGAAAAAGCTGGAGTACTTGTATCTAATAATGAAGTTTTAGACGTACTATTGGAAAATCCACCAGAGTATTTACGGAGACCGTTTACGGATTCTTTAGGTAGATTCAATAAACAACAATATTTAGAATTAGTCACAAACCCAGACCGATTACGAGATTTCATTAATCCTCAATCTGGTGTTAATGTAGACGAAGCAGTAGTTAAATTCAAAGAAGACTTGATTAAGGTTGAAGATTTTGTTCTAAAATCTAAAATGCAAGAAAATATGTCTTCTTTAGTCGGAGCCTATGGTGATCTACTTTCTCCAACTGCTGTTAAATTGCAGTATGCTGTTGATAATAGTTCTGCAGATATCGACTACATTGCAATTCCTATTATGAAAATTTCAGATGCAGAAGTAACTGTTTCGGATGAAGAAATAGCATCGTTTTACGAAAAAAACAAACAATATTTCATTCAAAAATCACAACGTAAAGTCAAATACTTTACGTTCCCAATGGTTCCCGGTGGCAACGATTCACTACAATTTGACAAAAAATTTACTCGTATAATGGAATTAATGCAAAAAGATACCTCCATTACAATAAGAGATAAAGCCTTCGAAGAAATTTTTGTTGAATACAATGGAACAACAAGTGACTACAAAACTGTATCAAATCTTGATCCTTTAAAACAAGGTTTGTTGAAAAATGCTGTAAATAGACAAGTTATAGGACCTATCAATACTGGTGATGGTTTATCTTTCTTCCGCTTAGATGACCGTAAAAGCGGAGAAAATCTTTCTGTAAAAGCCTCTCATATTTTAATTGAATTTGGAACAAACAAAGATTCTTCAAAAGCAGTTGCAAATAAAATTATGTCAGACATTAAAGCTGGAGGCGACTTTGCAGCAATTGCAGCTGAAAAATCTTCAGATAAATCTTCTGCTGTTAAAGGTGGAGATCTTGGATACTTTACAAAAGGGATGATGGTAAAACCATTTGAAGATGCAGCATTTGCTGGTAAAGCTGGTGATTTGATAGGACCAATTGAATCACAATTCGGATATCATATTATAAAAGTTATCGATAAAATTACCGAAGAAGTCAAGTTCTCTGAAGTTACTTTGAAATTAAATATTTCAACCGTTACTAAAAATTCAATCTTCCGTGATGCAAATTCTGCAAAAACGTTGTTAGAAAAAGGTACAAAAATAGAAGAAATTGGTAAACAATTAAAAAAGAATGTTGTTGAAACTGGATTGTTCGACAAAAATACTCCAGCAATAGGTTCAAAATCAATTACAGGTTTTGCATTTGATAGAAAATTAAACGATGTTTCTGAACCAATAGAAGTAAAAAATTACGGAATAGTAATTGCTCAAATTTCTGCAATCCGTGAAAATGGAATTATGCCATTAGAAGATGTAAAAGAACAGTTAAAAGTACGTATTATGCGTAATAAAAAGTTAGACAAATTAGCTGCAAAAACAGATGAAATTCGTACTAAAATCGTTGCAAATGGCGGAATGACTTCTGTAAAATCAATAGATTCAACATTAGAAGTACGTTCTGCAACAGGTCTAAGAAATAATGGGTTTATCCAAGGATTAGGAAAAGATTATGCACTTACTCATGCAGCCTTTACTGCACCAGTAGGTGGAATAACAAATTCTATACGTGGGGAAAATGCGTATTTCATAGCATTAGTTAAAAACAGAGTTGAAGCTGACCAAAGTAAGTTTGAAACTGAAAAAGAAACGATAATTAAAAAATTATCAGGAAATGCTAAAGCAATGGCCTATTATAGTTGGATGACCGATTTAAAAACAAATGCTGATATTGTGAAGAACACCCGTTTCTTTACAAATTAAAAAATAGAAATACTGAATGTTTCAACAACAACGAACCTTACAGAAAGAGGTATCTTTTTCTGGCAAAGGCTTACATACTGGACATGAAACAACTATTACTCTCAAACCTGCACCAGAAAATTCTGGACGCAGGTTTGTTCGAGTAGATATTGATTCTAAACCGCAAATTCCAGCGTCTGTTCATCAAGTGCTTAGTACTTCTCGGAGAACTACGCTTACTTCTGGTGATGATTCAATTGTTGTTCATACTACAGAACATATTTTAGCTGCCCTTGAAGGTTGCGGCATTGATAACTGCATTATTGAACTAACCTCCGATGAACCTCCAATAGGTGATGGTTCTTCGATTCATTTTGTGAAAATGATTCAAGATGCCGGTGTGCAAATTCAAAAGTCAAAACGAACTATTGTTGTTATTGACAAAGTTTACGAATTTTCTTATGGTAATTCTCATTTTAGAGTTATACCATCTTCGAAGCAACAATTTACCGTTGCAATAGATTATAATACCAATGCTCTCTCAGTAAGTCAAGTTACTATTCAAGATCTCGAAAAAGAATTCATTACTGAGTTTGCTCCTGCCCGTACTTTCTGCTTTCTAAGTGAAATTTCTCAATTACAATATTCTAACAATATTAAAGGTGGCAGTTTAGAAAATGCCATTGTCATTGTAGATAGTTTTATGTTGAGAGAGCAAGTTTTAGATTTGATTGGTTCTAACGAACCACTTGATGAAAGACAAAGCTTTACGGTGAACTCAATATTAAATAAGGGCGGATTTCGATACTCCGATGAACCAGCAAGACATAAATTGTTAGATTTGATTGGCGATTCTTCGTTACTTGGGTATGCTATTCAAGGACATATTATAGCTACAAGACCAGGCCACGAGGCAAATATAAACTTTGTAAAATATCTACAAGAACAACTTTCTAGTATCATTGACAAAATTTCTATGAACGAAAATATAAAGAAGGAAACCACTTTATCAATTGGTAAAATTTTAGAGGTAATGCCACATAGGTACCCGTTTTTACTTGTAGATAGAATAATTTCTATTGATTTTGAACAGAACTCAATTGTAGGACTAAAGAATGTTACAATTAACGAACCATTCTTTATGGGGCATTTCCCAAACAAACCTATTATGCCAGGTGTTTTATTATTAGAATCTATGGCACAAGTTGGTGGACTGTTGTTGCTAAATAGTGAACAAGATTTATCATCAAAATTAGTAATGTTACTTGGTGTAAATAATGTCAAATTTCGCAAACCTGTCGTACCCGGCGATCAATTGATAATGAAGGTGCGTCTAGTGAATAAACGAATGAATTTAGTTGTTTTTGATGCGAAATGTTATGTCGACGATGTATTAGTAACTGAAGCAGAAATTAAAGCTGCAATAGTAGATAGGACTTCAATATGAGTACGATAATACACCCAACAGCGATCGTATCTGATAAAGCAAGAATTGGTGAAAATGTTACTATTGGTCCATTTAGTATTGTGGAAGAAAATGTTCAAATTGGCGACAACTCAGAAATACGATCGTCAGTCGTTTTAGCAAAGGGAACACGTATTGGAGAAAACACGAAAGTGTATTCTGGAACAATTATTGGAACCGAACCGCAAGATTTGAAGTATAACAATGAAGAGACCTATGCAATCATTGGTAATAATTGTGTTATTAGAGAATATGTTACTATCAACCGTGGTACAAATCATCAAGGAACGACTATAGTTGGCGATGATACGTTAATAATGACATATAGCCATATTGCTCACGATTGTACTGTTGGAAGTAATGTAATTATGTCAAATGCAACCCAACTAGCAGGGCATGTGACTATTGGTGAATATTGTGTTATTGGTGGGATGGTAAAGGTTCATCAATTTTGTACTGTTGGAAAATATTCTATGGTTGCTGCAGATGCAATGGTAGTAAAAGATATTACTCCTTTTGCTTTGACTGGAAGAGAACCAGTTTGTATTGAAGGAGTAAATAAGATTGGACTTCGTCGTCGTGGATTTGGAGAAGAAACCATTGCGTCGATTGAACAATTTTATAAAAGAGTATTTTTTAATGGATTAAATACT
>JBDNFX010000256.1:0-1707 GCA_041689575.1 Kapaibacterium sp. (SeqCode) | reverse complement strand
AGCAAATGACAAAACAATTTTTTCTGGGAATTCTTTTAGAAATTCCCTAGAATTTTCTTCTGGATTAGTAGATAATTATGCATTTTATGCAAGGATTTCTAAAATTCAATCAAATGGTTACAGAGACCAATCTTGGGCAAATTTGAATAGCTTTTTTTTGTCGGCTGTTCGTTTTGATGATAATATTTCTACTCAGATAAATGTTTTTGGGGGTCCAATTGAAGATGGATTAGCATATACAGGGCTTCCAAAACATTATACCCAAGATAATAATTTACGTAGAAGAAATTATAGCGATTGGGGTTATAATTCTGATTCTTTGCAAAGTAAGAACCCTGCTTTATCTTACTCAATTCAAAGAAGAAGTCAAGAAATAGAAAATTTTCATCAACCTCATTTTGAGATATTAAACGATTGGAAAATAAATGAATCGATTACTTTAAAATCGTCATTATTCTATTATACTGGAACTGGTTTTTTTGATTTCGATGCATCTTGGGCTGACCGATCTACATTACGGTTAACGCCAGAATTTGGTTTTTCCGATTCAATTGTGAATCCTTCTAATTCTATAGTTCGAGCATTTGTTGGAAACAAACAAGGTGGATGGCTTCCTCGATTAGTAATAAATCACCAAAACGGCGAGTTAACAATAGGTACTGAGGTGCGTTTCCATCGTTCAGAACATTGGGGGAAGGTTCGCTTTGCAGAACAACTTCCTGTTGGGTTTGATCCTGATTATAAAATGTACAACTATAATGGCGAACGCGATATTTATTCAGCATTTGTACGTGAACAATACTCACTTACAGAAAATATACTCTTACACGGCGAATTACAAGTAGTTCATCATAGTTATAGAATTGCAAATGAACGTGCTGGTGGTAAATATGTTTCTTACACTGATATAAACAACAATCAAGTTGGCGGAAATGGGCAACTTTTTGACGTTCGATATACTTTTTTAAATCCAAGGATTGGACTAAATGTTAATATCAATGATGAACAATCTGCGTTTTTTTCAATAAATTCTACTTCACGTGAACCAAGAATGAGAAATCTCTATGCTGCTTCAGATACGTATTTTGGAGGAAATGTTCCTTTATTTGCAATTGATACAGTTGGAGGAGATCAAAGATTTAATTTTTCTGAACCGTTGATAAAACCTGAAACATTACTTGATTTTGAATTGGGTTATTCTTTTAAGAATTCTAATTTTCAATTTTCAAGTACTATGTTTTGGATGGAATTCTTCAATGAATTAGTGAAAAGTGGTAGACAAGACATATTTGGAGCTCCAATTGATGGAAATGCAAATAGAACGAGACATCTTGGAATAGAACTTCAAGGAACAATACAAGTTTTTAATTCTGTTTCTGCTGGTTCATTGACTTTAGGAGCAAATGCAACTATTAGTAGAAATAGGATTATTGATTATTCCTTTTTTACAAATGCTCTAAATGGAGATCCTATAGTTTTATCCTTAAATGGGAATATAATCGCTGGTTTTCCTGAACAAATGGGATCGATATTTATTCGATATACAAAGGACGATTTTGCAATTTCTACAAGAACAAAATATGTTGGTTCATTTAACTCTGATAATTTTGGTTCTCCTACTCAACTACAAGAGTATCTAAAAATTGCACCAGTTACTGACTATATTGATAATGTTGTACCGTCGTATTCTGTAACAGATTTAGAATT
>JBDNFX010000255.1:0-5565 GCA_041689575.1 Kapaibacterium sp. (SeqCode) | reverse complement strand
GAAGTACTGTTGCTATTGCTCCTCAAGAAAAAGTACCTATAGCAATTATCCCTTCATCTGAAGAAGTGCAAACCATTATCAAAGACAATAAGGCTATATTTCTACAACTTGCAAAATGTTCAGAATTTGAAGTTGGTTTACAAGTAGCAAAACCAATAGGTTCTATTTCCCTTTCTGTAAAAGGAACGACTGTGTATGTCATAGTAGGAAATACTATTGATATTCCAGAAGAAATTAAAAGACAGGAAAAAGAATTCTTACGTTTAGAACAACTTACGAATGGAATTGAAAAAAAACTATCGAATGAAAAGTTTGTTGAAAAAGCGCCTCCTACTGTAATTGAAAATGAGCGGACGAAGCTCAGCGACATGAGACAATCTATGGACGCAATCAATGCGACGATCGCCTCACTTCAAGGCTAAGTCAATGAAATTAAGCACTAAAAAAAAAGCGATGACAGTAAACGTACATCGCTTTTTTTTATGTTGACCGCAAGGAATCAATTACTTTACGTAATATTTTTTCCAATTTAAAGCTGCAGGACCTTTCATTGTCATTGACATATCGCCTTGTTTTGTTACAATAGTCATTGGACCTTTTAAATCCATATTGAAATTTTTGCTTGTCATTAAAAGTGAACCATTTAATGTTAAAGCAATATTCATATCACTGTTATCAGTTTTTTTACCGTCGGTAGTTAAAGAAACATCCCAAAGATAACCACGTTCGTCTTTTGTTTCTATCAACTTTTTCAATTTCAACTTCATATTTCCATCTTTAAAAGGATTATCTTCTGAGGAACCAAATAATTCAGCAGATTCGTCTTTTCCAATATTCCAAACAAATCCCGGTTTTACACCCTTAGGAATTTTTGAAAAATCAATTGCATTATCCAATGGAATTTCAAATTTATTTAGTGCTTCCAATTGATCGTCCGTTGGGTTTTCAACACCTTGAATAGTTTTTTCCCAAGCACCATTTACAGAATTACAAAGAATTGTTTTCCCTTTTAAAGGAGATTCCTTTACGTTATTTTCGTTACTGTTTTCACCAGCAACAACCATTTTCATTTCTTGTTTTTCAGTGTCTTCGTTTACGTAAACTTCTAACTTAGTTGGTGCAATATCATTCATTTCTAGAACAGTTATATCGTAGAGTTTTTGCTCACTCATATCCATAAGTCCAGAAATTTTCATATCCGATACTTTGCCAGATATTTTAGCATTGATTTTCATATTTTTGTCAGTTTTAATTACACGACCAACTTTGTAAAAATCAAATGAAGAATTCGAAGTTTGTGCAAAAGCTACTGAACTAACGAATAAGAAAAGGAATAATACGGACGTAAATTTTGTTTTCATAAGTAAATACATTGTAAATAAATTATAATTATTGAGCTAATCGCCATTGAATTCGGGTAGGATTAGTAGTAGATTGCAAATACTGCTCAGGAGATTGTCCTAAATTGTTTTTCAACAACTCATCAATTTTACATCGAACGGAAGTAGAAGTAGATTGAATAACAGTAATTTTGGCAACATCTACCCAAGTTTTGGATTTTTGACCGTTAAGTTCTATTTCAACTTCCATAGCTACTTTAGCACTTAAACCAACTGCTGGTATATCTCCGTCGGTAATTGACATTTCAATAGTAGTTGTTGAAGCATTGTTTATTCTTCCTGAACAAAACTGTTCAATTACAAAAGTAAAGGAACTAACGAACAGAATTGCTGCAAGAATAAAAGTACTTGAAAATAAGAGTTTTGATTGATTTTTCATTTTATTTTAGCCTAAAAAGTGTTTTCTTAAGAATAAAGACCGCACAAGCAATAGTAGTGATAAAAAACAGTATCGATACGCTTATTCCATATTCTTCTCCAAATACAACTACAAGAATTGAAAGGATAAAAACTGTAACAGCAATAAGTATTAAAATACCTCCATCGATAAACAAGCCTGCTATACCATCGGAATTATTTTTTGCCATATTAATTCTTTACTATAAAGTTTGAACAAAGATGATCGAAAAACTGTTGTTTTTCTTTTTGGATGCGAGTTTCAATAAATACACCTTCTTCAAGATCTTTTCTTTCTAATACTTCTGTTTCTGTATACAATTGAGAAACAATTTCCATTCGCGTATAAGGTATAAGAAACGACGTCGGCTTGCTAAATTGTTCGGCAGTTTCCTGCATTTTGAGTAGCAATTGACGAATATTTATATTCCGTTCAGCCGAAATATAAACAAAATTTGGATATTTCGATTCAATATCTGCAAAATTTTCTAATGTTTCGAAGGTATCAATTTTATTAAATACAACAATTATAGGTTTATTTCCTATTTCTAAATCATTTAATGTATTATCTACGGTTGTTATTTGATCTTCAAACATTTCATGAGATATATCAACAACATGAATCAAAATGTTTGCATCTGAAGCTTCTGCCAAGGTCGACCGAAACGAAGCTATTAAATGAGTAGGTAATTTTCGTATAAACCCTACAGTATCTGAAAGTAGTGCTTTCTGTCCACTAGGTAACTCTAAAGAACGAATAGTAGTATCCAAGGTAGCGAACAACTTGTTTTCTACATATACTCCTGATTGAGTTAAGGTATTCATCAATGTTGATTTTCCAGCATTAGTATAACCTACAAGAGCGAATTTTAATATTTCCGATCTAGACTTCCTTTGCAATTCTCGTTGAATTTCAATTGTTCCTAATTTTTCTTTTAGTCGTTGAATTCTTGTACGAATTATTCTTCTATCAGTTTCAATTTGTGTCTCGCCAGGTCCTTTAGTTCCAATTCCACCATATTGTTTCGAAAGGTGGGTCCACATTCTGGTAAGTCTGGGTAACATATATTGAAGTTGAGCTAATTCTACTTGCGTTTTTGCTTCAATAGATCTTGCTCGAGATGCAAAAATGTCGAGAATAATTCCGCTTCTGTCTAAAACTTTTACTTCAAATGCTTTTTCTAAATTTCTAACCTGAATAGCCGATAGATCGTCGTCGAAAATAACTAAGGTGATTTTTTCTTCGTCAATAATAAGCTTTATTTCTTCAATTTTCCCTTTACCAATCATTGTAGAAACTTGATATTTTTCTCGCTCTTGATAGATTTTTTCGACTACATTTGCCCCTGCAGTTTCAGCTAGAAATTTTAACTCTTCTAAATATTCTAACATCTGTATTCTATTTCCACCTTTTCTCATCACTCCGACAGCTATGGCACGCTCTGGTTCTTTTGTTGCTTGTATGCTTTTCTTTTCAAGTATCAAGGTTTTACTCGCTTATTGTAAAATTTGTAAAGGTGTATATTCCGATTCAGAAGGCAACTCAGGTTCAATACCTACCCAGTCAGTTCCTAAATATTTTTCAAGTTTCGCAATCACTTTTAATGAAATTGCATCATTGAGTTGATACCCTAAAGAAGTAGAACGAACGATTCCATTTTGAAATTCAATAAGTTTTTCGTTTTTCCACAATTCTATTTCAGATTTAAGTATGTCTTCTAAACGAATTGAAAATTCATTTGCAAATCGTTGTAAGTCAATTCCAGTAGATCGTAATCCCAAAAATGCCATTTCAAAACAACGTTGTTCTTTTGTTAGTATCTCACTATTTGATACTGGTAAAACTCCAGATTCTATTTTTTGAGTATAAGAATGCAACGAACGAATATTCCAATATCGTTCCCCATTATAATACCCGTGAGCTGAAGGTCCAAACGAAATATATTCTTCGGATTCCCAATACTTTACATTATGCTTACATTCTCCATTTGGTTTTGTATAGTTCGATACTTCATATTGTTGAAAACCTGCTTTTGATAACCGTTCATTGACGAAATAATATTGATCAACATCAATATCTTCGTCAATGGGAATAACCTTCCCTTTTTGATATTGAGCATAAAGTGGGGTTCCTTCTTCGTAGATTAAACTATATGCAGAAATATGATTCGTTTCTAATTCTATTGCTTGTTCTACCGTTGATTTCCAAGAATCTAAAGTTTGATTTGGCAAGGCATACATTAAGTCGATACTCACTGATCTAAATCCTGCTTTTTGAGCATCTTTAACCGCTTGTTTTGCTTGTTCAGGTGAATGAATTCTTTCTAAAAAGTCTAATTCATTTTGATGGAACGATTGAACTCCAAAACTAACCCTGTTCACTCCTATTTGTTTGTACGCTTTTAAAGAATCTAATGTTACCGTTCCCGGATTACATTCAAGCGTCCATTCTACAATTGGTTCTATTGTAAAATATTTTTGAATGGTAGTATAGATTTTTTCAAGTTGTTCTGGCAACAAAAGAGAAGGAGTACCTCCACCAAAAAATATAGTATCTATCGAAGGTTTATCGGTGTTTTTTTCAGCCCAAAGAGTTATCTCTGTACATAAAAGATCAATAAAATTACTCAGTTGTGAAACTTTTTCGAGTGAGTAAAAATCGCAATAACTACATTTTTTTTGACAAAATGGTATGTGTATATATAGTCCTCTTGGCATAACTAATTTATCCACGATCCAATGCGATCTGTACGCATATATGTATCTTTTGAACTAGACCAATAAATAAACAACGGTTTTCCAATTATAGTGCGTTCGGGAACAAAACCCCAATACCGTGAATCATAACTATTTAACCGATTGTCCCCCATTACATAGTAATAATTTTCTTTTATAGTATATGTTTTACTCGGAATTCCATTTATAGAAATGATTCCATTTCGAAGTTCAATTTCGTTGCCTTCATCTTCTATCAATTGTTTCCAAATTTGTAAATTTTCAACGCGAAGTTTTAAAACTTCTCCAACCTTAGGAACAGAAATAAAGACCGAATCATCTAATCGGAGCGAAGGAGTCCGAACTCCAATAAGTGATTGGTTATGAGGAAGCGAGCGTTCATTCTTGTAATTTATATACACTTCATTTTCCGTTAAAATAATCTTATCTCCAGGAATACCGATAACACGTTTAACAAAATAATCGTTCGAAACTTCTTTATTCGGAAATTTAAAAACAACTATTTCATTTCTTTTAATTGTATGCAGTTGTATTCTATATTTCGAAAGTGGCATCGATATAGAAGTGAAAGGAATTTCGCCGGGCAGACCCCAAAAGTAACTAACCTTACTAACAAGAATAAAATCACCTTCTTGTAGAGTTGGGCTCATAGAATGGGAAGGGATCTGGAAAATATCAACAACAAACATTTTTAACAAAAGTGCTACCAATACAGCAAATCCCACAGCTTCTAAAAAATCTCGAAGTGTAAAAAATTGTTCAGTGTTTGGGGTATCTTTTGAAACATCAAGTGTTTTCTTTGTCTCAAATTGTTGAAGCATTAATCAGTGATTTTAAGTTTGGGGGAAGTATCGTCGAACAGACGAATTAAAAGTAAATTCATTACCTGTTTTCTTAAAAAAACAAAATCCTCTAAAAAAATACTTGCAAATTAAAAAAAAATGTATATTGCAATGTAAAGGTTCGTGGTTGTAGCTTCCTAATTCATAGAGGTTAGCCCATAAACCATTGTAGACATAAAAAAAGTAGTTCT
>JBDNFX010000254.1:0-2923 GCA_041689575.1 Kapaibacterium sp. (SeqCode) | reverse complement strand
TTTTTTCCTTAAAATCGTAAATTTCTGCATTGAAATATGGCAATATTGCAAGAAAAACGAAGAAAAAAATGCCAATTGTTAAAATTTTTGTTGCAAGAACTACTTTTTTTAGTATTTTCATAGGTACGTACAGAGTTTTGACCTCAATTTTGAACTCTAAACGAACGTAGATTGATATTGTTTCAATACCGAATTTTCGAATAACTATATATTTTTTTCTATTTTATTCAATGGATGTTTTATGACAAAAAACGAATTAATTTCTCGAATTCATGCTTCAGAACCACTGAAAGGTGTTAAAATTACTGATGATCAAATTCGAAGCGTGTTAGATGGCCTTACTGATACAATTACTCAATGCCTTGTTGAAGGAGACAAAGTTGAGTTGCGTGGTTTCGGAATTTTTTCTACAAAAATTCGCAAAGCTAGAAAGTTTATTGATTTTCAAACTAAAAAAGAAATCTCATCAGTTGAAACAAAAGTGCCACTATTCAAAGCGTCTTCTGTGCTTTCAAATGCAGTAAAAGGAGAATAAGTTTGAACTCTTCCATACAATATGAGTAAACACCTTTATGTCATTGTAATTGCACTTTCTAGTGCTGTAATCTTAGCTACAGGATCGTTTTTCTTAACCCGAGCAATAACTATTACTTCTCCTGTAAAACAAAATACAGGGGAATCCGTTCATAGCTCGGATTCTCAAAAATCGACTTCCTCAACAGAACAGCAAAATTTACGTGAACGTGCTATTGCTGTTCTTTCGAAACTTCAAGATTCATTAGATGCAAATCCTAACAATAAATCGTTAACCTTACAATTGGCTAACCTTTATTACGATGTGCAAATGTATCCTAATTCTCAACAATTATATAAAAAGTATTTGGATTCATTCAATCCTAAAGATACTTCTGTTATAATTGATTACGGATACGCTCTGTTTAAATCTGGTAGTCAAGAAGCTGGTATCAATGCAACTAAAAAAGTTCTAGTATTGAACCCAAAACACCCAATTGCTATTTTCAATATTGCTGTTATGTACTATGAACAGAATAATATTGAAGAAGCAGTTCGCTGGTTGAAAAAATGTGTTGAAGTTGCTCCTACTTCTGAAGTTGGAATAAAGTCGAAAGAATTTCTTGAAACTCTTTCAAAATCGTTATCATAATTTTATTTTATTTATTCAAAGGTCCATTATAAATGCCGTGCGGTAAAAAAAGAAAACGCCATAAAATGGCTACCCATAAACGCAAGAAACGTTTACGGAAAAACAGACATAAGAAAAAGAATCGGTAGGTTTACAAAATTTTTCGTATTTTATGGTGTCATTGTATTAAAATACTATGACACCATTTTTTTTAACGGTCACTTTAAGATTCCCATATTTCGAGAAAGAATATATGTATTTACGTTTTACTACCGTATTGTTTGCGTCCCTTTTCTTTGTAGTTTCGCAGGATGCAATTTCACAGGTTTTTTCACAACAGCAATTACAAAACTTGTATCAGCAATTTCTTTTAGAAGAAGCTCAACAAAAGCGAGAAGTTGATTCCTTGGCTGCATTGTACAACATTCCATTGAGAAAAGAATTTCAAGATGGAAAAGTAATTGAATTGCAACGATTTGAAAATGGAATTCCTTCTTATTATACCACCAATAGTAATGTTGTGTCTGCAGCAACAATTTCTTCGAACAAAGTTTACCCTGGCGGGGGGGCTGGACTTTCATTGACAGGTAATGGCGTCTTATTGGGAGTTTGGGATGGTGGTGCTACAAGAGTTGCTCATCAAGAATTAAACGGTAGAGTTTCACAAATGGATGCAGCAGTTAGTCTTTCAGACCATGCAACGCACGTTTCTGGTACAATGGTAGCTACTGGTGTTTCTACAAATGCGAAAGGAATGTCATACGAAGCGAATTTGAATGCCTTTGATTGGAATTCAGATAATTCTGAAATGACAACTGCAGCTGCAAATGGACTTTTAGTTTCAAACCATTCTTACAGTACTATTTCAGGTTGGATATTCGACTTCCGAAGCGATAACAGATGGGTTTGGTTCGGTGATACAACTGCATCGATAGTTGAAGATAGAAATTTTGGATTTTACAGCTCATCAACTCGATCTTGGGATATTATTGCTCGTAATGCTCCAAATTACTTAATAGTTCGCGCCGCAGGGAATGATCGTGGAGAAAGCCCTTCTGCTCAACCAATTGACCATTGGATATTTAAAAATTCTCAATGGGTTTTAACTAGTACAATCAGAAATATGGACGGTAATACCTTAGGATATGACTGTATTTCAACGAATGGAAATGCAAAAAACATACTAACAGTTGGAGCTGTAAACGATATTCCTTCAGGGTATTCAAATCCAAATGATGTAGTTATGAGTACTTTTTCAGGCTGGGGACCAACCGATGACGGAAGAATTAAACCGGATATAGTCGCTAATGGAGTTGGTTTGTTTTCTAGTTCCGCTTCTTCAAATACATCGTATCTCACCTATTCAGGCACTTCTATGTCTTCTCCGAGTGTTTCAGGTTCAATTGGGTTACTTTTGCAACATCAAAAAAATATAGCTCCTACGAAAACACTATTAGCTGCTACAGTAAAAGCAATTGTTATACATACAGCAGATGAATCTGGCACTGCACCAGGACCAGACTATAAATTTGGTTGGGGTTTAATGAATACTCGAAAAGCAGCAGATTTAATGACTCTGAACAACACTAGAGGTCCTTCTGGGTTTGATATCCAAGAACTTACTTTAAACAATAATGATTCAATAGTTATTCCAATACAAACTAATGGAAATCAATCCTTACGTGCTACAATCGTTTGGACTGACGTACAAGGCTCAACTTCTGCCAATACCTTGAACCCTACTACTTTACGAATCGTCAATGATTTAGATTTACGAAT
>JBDNFX010000253.1:0-9587 GCA_041689575.1 Kapaibacterium sp. (SeqCode) | reverse complement strand
TCATTATCATCTATTGCTGTAGAAGTTGGTGGAATCTTGAAAATTGGCATGTGGATACCAGTTTTTAAATCTACATCACATTTTGCGGCAATTTCCATAGAATTTTCAATAGCACCAGGATACGAAGAGAATAATTCAATCATTTGCTGTTGCGATTTCAAATACATTTCAGGTACGCCGTATCGTAGTTTATTTACATCGAAAGTACCACCATTTGAAGAATTACTATTTTGAATATGGAGAAGCACGTTATGAGGTAAAGCGTCTGCTTTTGTAATGTAATGTGCATCGTTAGATGCAACAAGTTTAATGGAAAGATCTTTCGCAATTTTGGGAATTTTTTCAAGAATTAAACCATCTAAAGTTAACTCATGGTTCTGTAACTCTAAATAAAAATCGTCACCAAAAACATGTTTATACCATTTTGCAGTGCGAACGGCTTCGTCCATATCACCAGCAACAATATGCGCATTCACTACTCCTGCTAAACAAGCCGACATAGCAATCAAGCCTTCGGAGTATTGTTCAAGAAGATCAGTATCAATTCGAGGTTTATAATAGAATCCTTCTGTATAGCCTAAAGAAACTAATTTCATTAGGTTTTTATAACCTACATTATTCTTTGCTAAAAGAACTAAGTGAAAATAATTTCTTTTTTTGACACCAGCTTTTCTATTGTCTTTATCGAATCTAGACCCATTTGCTATATACACTTCGCAGCCTAAAATTGGTTTTATACCAGCTTTTTTAGCTTGTTTGTAGAAATCATAGCACCCAAACATAACTCCATGATCGGTTAATGCAATAGCTTCTTGACCATCTTCGATAGCCGCTTTTATAAGTTTTTCGGGAGTACAAGCTCCGTCTAAAAGTGAATAGTGAGTATGGTTATGGAGATGTGTAAATTGAGCCATATTATTTCTTAGGTGGTAATTCCTTAAAGCCTTTATCTAAGGAACTTTCAATTGCAGATTTTGCCATAGCACCGAACATAGAAAGATGAATTGTAACTTCAATTTCATTTTCTAATAAAGTTACTGTCCCATTTCCAAATTTAGAATCGATAGTCAAAACATCTCCATCCCAAACTTTTGAATTAATTAATGGAGCAAGTTCTTGACGTGATAACACTTTCGTATTTATATATTTCTTTAATTCTTCTTTCGAAGCTTTTGTTTCGAATTTTTTACTTATTGTTGACATAGTATTTTTAGATAATTAATCTCTTTTACAAATTTTTAGATAATTTAGGATGTAAGCTGATACGAATATTGATTTTCTTTTGACCTTCACTAAGATTCGAAGAAACAACCAGCTGAACCTGTCCAAGGGAGTGTGTTATATCGTACACCCATCATTTCTCCACTTCCACTTCTTGTTAATGAAGAAACAGGTAAAGGATTTTCCGATTCTGGTAGCCAAATCAACATAACCCTAATTTCAACTTTATTCATTCCAAAAGGTGTATAAATACAAGGGTCGTATTTGATTTTTTCTTGAATTATATAGTTTTTACGTTCTTCTATTGGTATTATTGAAACATCTTGTTCAGTAGGATTAATAATAACACCTCTACCTGCAAATGAAAACAATGGTTTTAACACAAATTTTGTAAAATCAACTTCCATAGTTTCAATTGTATTCAAAAAGTAAGATTTTGGAACAGAAATATGATCAAAAAAAGGTAATGAATATTTACTAATCAAAAAATACCAATTTGGATGTCCAGCCCATTCAACATCATAGTCCGTATTCCATTGAATAGGAATACTTGCATTTTGTTGTTCTAACTCATCGATTATTGTTCTATTGAAAATTCTTTTAATTTGAATTTTCTTTCCATTATTCTCGTAAAAAAGTTGCTTTTCTTGAACAATAAGTTCTTCAATATTGATTGACTTGATGCCAATAAGTTTTTCTAAGGCATAAAAATCAGGTTTAGTTTTTTGTTCTTCTGGTCGTAACTCTAATAACACTACTTCTTCTGAAGTATACTTTCCACAGATTGAGTTTCTGAGAAGTTCGATAAAATTTCCATTTTGTAGTGAACTAAAATAACTACTAAATTTTTCGGGTAAACTATAAAAGTTCTTAGCAGCATTAGCATAAAAATGTTGATAACCAAACAAAGATGGAAAACCTTGTAATTCTACAAGTTTAGGTTCATATTCTCCACTTATTGGATCTTTAGTTACTGCAAAATCAACTACGGAAAACAAAGGCTTTTTCGATTGATTTGGTACAATATATTTATCTTGTAACAACAGTTTGGTGTTTTCTAAATACTTATCCGAACTACATTGGTGTAGTAATTCAATTGAATATTGTTCTAATTTTAATTTAAACTCTTTAGATACAAAAATTGGCATTTCACTAATTTTAAATTCAATAGGACAATCTAATTGTCTACTAATCTCTAATCGTAAAATTTCTATGTCTTGATCTTTAAATTTTTCAGCAAATTCGCGTTGTATGATTGGAAGCATTTGGATTAAAATTCTAAATAAAAATAGATAGATACTTCAAAAATAAAAATTTCTTCGTATTTTTACAGAGAAATGAAAAAGTTATGAAGAAAATACTCCAACAAAAAGCAACTCAATACCTTCTAGTAATAAGCGGATTCCTATCTGTATTTGTATTATTAGTGTTTATTCTCGATTCAATAGTGTTACCATTAGTTGTTTCTAGAAATGATACTATCGTTGTACCAAATGTAGAGAATATAAATGCTGAAGAAGCAAAGGAAACAATTATTAAATCAGGGTTAATCGTTCAAGGTATTACTGAACAATATAACGAAAAAATTCCAGCTGGAGTTGTAATTACTCAACTTCCATTTGGTGGAACCAAAGTAAAAGAAGGTAGACGAATCTACATAACAGTTAGTAAGGGCAAAGAAACCTTACGTATGCCGTTTTTGGTTGGGAAATCAATTCGTGAAGCAAGAGTTGAGCTAATACGTTTAGGGCTTAACAACTCAACGGAACGCTATGAATTTAATGAATCTGTGAACGAAAACTATGTACTTGCTCAAAATTACCCATCAGGTCAAATTGTTAACCCAAATGATGTCATTTCAATTGTAATAAGCAAAGGTTCTTCTTCTTCGTTGGTAGTACCCTCAATAATGGATTTAACCCGTGAAGATGCTGAAAAGTTGTTAGCACAATATGATTTAATTATAGGTGATATAATCTTCCAAAAGAATGAGACCTATGAACCGGGATACATAATTGTACAACACCCCCCCGCAGGAACAAAAGTAGCTCCAAATACTAAGATTAACGTTACAATATCGAGTTAGTAACAATTTGTTTTGGAAGTGTTATAACAAAGGTTGTTCCTTCTCCAACTATACTTTTAATTTCAATAGTGCCACCATGAAGATCAACAAACGATTTTACTATCGGCATTCCTAACCCAGTTCCTTTTTCACCATCAGTACCTAAACGCTGATGATCACCAAATTTTTCATACAATTTTGGTAAATCTTCAGGTGATATTCCAATTCCAGTATCTTGTACTTCAAATATGTTATTTTCTTCACGTTGATAATGTTTTAAGTATACATATCCATTTTCTGGAGTAAATTTAATTGCGTTTGAAATTAGATTATTAAAAATCTGCTTCATTTTAGGAACATCACAATGTATCAATTGAAGTTCATCTTCTTGAAGTAATTCTAAACTGATACTTTTATGTTTCGCTAATTGGAAAAAGATATTCTTTACAGTTTTAAAAATCTCTTTAACAGGTTCTTCAGTCAACTTCAATTTGTGTTGTTCTCCTGATTCAATCTTCGCAATATCTAACAAATCATTTACCAAACTAATTAAGTGACTTGAAGTTGAAAATATTACTTCAGACATTTGACGAACAAATTCTACATCAATAGGCTCTTGGGCATCTTTTAAAAGTTCAGATAATCCAACTATACCGGAAAGAGGCGAACGCAAATCATGTGAAACAATTCCCATTAATCTATCTTTTTCACTATTCAGTTTTTCTAATTGTTGGGTATGTAATTGCCGTTGAATTTCTAAATCGTGAGTTCTTATATGTAGTTTTACACGTGCTAGGACTTCAACTTCTTGAAATGGTTTAGTTATATAGTCTACTCCGCCAACTTCTAAGGCTTTCACTTTTTTGTCGGTATCGTGTAAAGCACTTAAGAAAATTACAGGGATTGATCGAAGATTATCTTGTGCTTTGATTTTTTCACAAACTTCATAACCATCCATATCAGGCATCATTACATCTAACAATATTAAATTTGGTTGTCTTCTTTCTAAAATTCCTAATGCGGAAGTTCCTGAGAAAGCTGGAATTACATTATATCCTGCACTACGAAGAATTTGCGATACCACCGTAACATTTTGTTCTGTATCGTCGACAACTAAGATAGTTTGTTTAATTGATGTTGTTGAATTCATTTAAGGAATTAATAATGTAAAGAAAACTAAACAATGATCAGATATTTTGCGTTTCAATTTTGAATTTGTCAGAGCATTATGATTAAACATTTGTATACTATTTTCAACAATAGTTGTTTTTAATTTTGAAGGTACGATTAAGTGGTCTATAGATTTTTTTTTGGTGTACAAACAACTATATTGATTCTTTGTTACAACATCAGAGCTAAGTTTTTTTTCAATTTTATATAAGTTTCCATTCTCAGAATATTCTTCATTAAAATCACCAATCAATATTGAATTTGATTTCCCATTATCTTGTATCCATTTTAAGAGTTCTTTAACTTGTTTACTCCTTACTTCTGGAGCGTTTTTAAAATCCTTAGATTTTTTAGAATTGGATTTCAAATGTAAAGTAATCACTTCAATATCTTTGTTTTGAACTTTTAACTTAAGATATATAGCATGTCTGTTATAATGATTTTTATCTGAATTAGAAAGATTTACAAACTGAACATCCAATTTTGAAAACGAATTCTTATATAGGATAGCAGTCTTGAGCAAATTTTTAGAGGTAGGATCAATTTCAAATGAATAGGAATTTTTACAGTTTTTTAATACTTTTAGGAGAGCTATAGTGTCTTCGACTTCTTGAATAGCTAATATATCACAATCGATGGTAGAAATAATTTGAGAAATAGCTTTATAATCATCATCATTTCGAATAATGATATCATTTTCACCATTACCGAGCCATTCTATATTGAAAGTACCTATTCTTACCTTTGTTTCTTGTGAATAAAGATTTATACTAAAGAGAATAACTGTATACACCATAAAAAGCAATTTTCTAAGCATTACTATTTCAATAAAATGTGATATAGAACGAGGTTATAAAGTATATTTTGAAATACGAGAAAAACTGAATTCTTAATTTCAATCATACTAAAATAACTATAATTTACTAATATCCTAATTGAACAAATTTGAAAACTAATTTATTTCCTGTTGTAATAGCTTCTAGTACTGGTGGACCTTCAATCTTAACAGAGTTTCTTTCTAATTGCACTTCAAATGTCTTAAAGTACAATACCTCATTTTGTATTGTACAACACGGACCACAATGGATGTTGGAAAGGTTTTCAAATCGTTTGGAAACTATTTTAGATAGAAAAGTTGTAATCGTAGATAAATCTATTCCTTTCGAACCTTGCACTATTTATATTGCACCAGGAAACTTTCATATATGTTTTGAATCAGAAAATATACTAACTACGAACGATGGACCAGATGAAAACTTTGTAAAGCCTTCAGCGGATCCATTATTTTTTTCTGTTGCAAAATATTATAGAAAATATGCTACAGGAATTGTTCTAAGTGGATTAGGATATGATGGAACCAAAGGAGCAAAAGAAATCAAGAGAATGGGAGGTACTATTTTCGTACAAACTCCTGAATCTGCGGTTGCACCATCTATGCCAGAATCCATAATTCGAGCTGAACTTCAAAATTTAACAGTAGCGATTAAAGATATGCCAAAAGTGTTAGACTTACATATTAAAATGTTACTTCAAAAATCTAACGAAAACCAAAGAGAGCTTTTGTAATATAAAAAGCTATTTGAGGATTTTCTTTTAGTCTTCTCGTTGAATATCCATACCAGTCTTTTCCAAAGGGAATATACACTCTCATGGTATGACCACTTTGAACTATTTTCTTTCTTTCATCTTCCTTCACACCTAGCAACATCTGAAATTCATACTCATTTTTCGAATACCCTTTAGTAGCAATATCTTTAGAACAGTAGTCTAACAACAGTTCGTCGTGTGTGGCTAAACAAGTATTGGCACCATTTTCAATCAATAAATGATACAACTTTTTAAAATTTGTTCTGATTTCTTCTGGATCTTTAAAAACAATATCTGAAGATTCAACATAAATCCCTTTACAAAGTCGGACTGATGGTTTGTATTCAAGTATTGATTCTATATCCAAAACACTTCTTTTTAAATATGCTTGAATGACAAAACCTATATTGGTGAATCCTAAATCTCTAATTCTTTTATAAATCGTTAAAGTTTTTGAAGTATATGGAGAATTTTCCATATCCAATCGAACAAATATTCCTTTTTCTTTAGCTATATAAAGGATTTGTAGTAGGTTCTCAAAACAATACTCTTCATCAATATCTAGACCAATTGATGTGAGCTTTATACTTATGTAACTTTTTAAATTATTTTCCTTTACTGCGTAGAGTAATTTCGTAATTAATGATTTTTCAACATTAACTTGTTCTTTCAAGGTTTTGAATTCTCCAAGTAAATCTATAGTTGCAAGAATACCATTTTTTTCTAAGTTTTTAGCAACTCGAATTGCATCATCTATAGTTTCCCCAGCAATATACCGTTGCGATATTTTTTTTACAATGCTTTTTGGTATTAAAGGCATTGTCCCTACAATTAGAGAATTGAGTATTGACACAGTTTTTAAAATTTACAAAATAAAGGCGAATACGATGTAAAAAATCATATTCGCCAAAAATATAGTTTATTAAAGCAAGTATTATTTTACAACTGTTAACTGTTTAACGGTTGTATATGAACCATAACGTGCTATAACGTAATATGTTCCAGTTGCAAAACCTTGTAATGGTACAGAAACAGTATTGATTCCAATTAATGGTTTTGGTAAGAATATTTTCACCAATTCTTCACCTTTAACGGAAGTAAGGGTCAAATCTAATTGAGCTGAAGGAATTTCATTAAATAAAGAAACACTTACGTTTGCTCGGTCTTTAGCAGGGTTAGGAACTATTTCTTGGATTGAAAAGATAGATTCAGCATCTGTGATATCACCAACTGATGTCGGAACACAATTTGCAAATACTACACCATCTATTGTTTTTAAAACATTTCCTAAATTTGCACCAGCAGTTCGATTCGTAAATTCAATTTTGCCTGTATTTGTAACAGCAACACCACTTGGAACATTCCATTTTAAAGTACCTAATGAAGATACCACATTTAATCCACCAGCCATATTTTTGAAATTACTACCATCATCATTATATTGAACACGAACTCTTCCAATAAAGTGTGATTCCCAATTTATATCGTTTGTAAAACCAATGCAAACAGTATCGCCTAGTAATGGTTTCATCAAAGTAATTGTAGGAACACCAAGAGCAAAGTCAATTGTCTGAGAAATCATACCCGGGTTTTCAGCATCAGTTAATCTAATTTTTCCATTAGAAATTGTCAATGCCGGTACATTCCAATCAAAAGAGTTTTTCGATGTAACTGCTATCAATAGTACCCAAGTAGTTCCATTAAAAAATTCTACTTTACAATTTTCTATATTTTTCGTAGACCAAGTAATTTGCACAAGATCTCCTTGACCAAATTCTTCTCCACCTTTAGGATTAGTTAGTGATAGTTCTTGTGATTGTATTGAAAAAGTAGCCATTGAAATATCATTTATGTTCGGATCAGTTGCATCGGAAATACGAATAAGTCCATTGTCAGAATTTACATCAGGTAAAATCCAAAGATAGCCATTGTTTCTACCAGAAACTGCAGGAACATTATTTTGTATTAATTCCCAAGTACTACCATTATTTGTAGAATATTCTAATTTTACAGTAGTTACAGTTGAAGTATATGCCCATTTTAAATTTGCAGAACCGGCAAGTACTTGAGGTTGATTTTGGTCATTTCTGTATCCTAAAGGAAAAGTTAGAGCTACTAATTTATTTGGCTCACTAATGCAACGGGATCCAGATGTTCCAACTTTACCCATTACATGATCACGGATTCTTTTTGCTACACGAGGAGTAAAAATCAATTTCATTGAACTTTCGTATCTCAAATGGCAGTAACTCATAATCTCTGGTTCTGCTGGTTTTCTAAATAAGTTACTAATACTATAACAAGCATCCCCAGTCCCTAATGGATCAATGTTTTGAGCTACATCAACTACACAGGTATCAATTGGTGGAACATATCCAGTTATGTTATTATCACAATTGTGTGTGTGTGAAGAACCTAAAGAATGTCCAGTTTCGTGAGAAACAACCATTACATCCCAAGTGTAAGCTCTTGTAGGATAAACATTTTCAAATTGAGAAGTTATAGTAACTCCACTAACTGCATAGCCTTGATTAGTCCCACAAACTCCTTGAAGACGTGCAATTCCACCAGCGGCAACACCACCACTATTGTTTGTGAAGAATGTCATTAAATGAGCAACATCACGTTGAACATTTGATTTAGTGCCATTCCAAATTTGTGTAAATTTATTTAACAATGTCCCAATGTTGATTTCACTATCGTAAGGATCAGTGTCAGGATCAAGAATATTCAGATGTACAATTTTAAAACGAATATTCAATTGTTCTTGGTAAATATAATTTGCCATTGACCAAATAGTATTTACATATCGAGTAATTCTTTCTATATTTCCACCAAAACGTGAGTATAATCTTCCATCAACTTCTACAGCCATTTCAACTTCTAACAATTTAGAATAATCTGCCATACTATGTTCAGTATTTTTCTTGTCTCGACGTTCAATAATTTCTTTAACTTCTTCTTCTGAAATGTCATTTAACGGTGTACAATTATAAGATGTTTCTTGACCAATTAAACGGAAATCTTTTTCAGGTGTTATGTAGTGTGTTTTGAACGATAGTTTCGTTGTTTCACCATCATTATTAGGACTTATTATATGGCGAGCTCCATCAACTTCAATAAAACCTATCATTAATCCATCAGTCAAATTCAAGAAAACTTTTGAATCATTTTTTCCTTGAACATACCCTTTGTAAACTTCCATTTGAGGTACTGGAATTTTAATTACACCATTTTTAGAATCGTAGTTAATCGTAGTAAAATCATCCATTACTGTTGTACCTTTTTCAAGTACAATTGTTCCCATCTCACGTAATGATATTGGAAAATTTGATAACTCAATATTTGAAACTCCCTCAAAAGAATTAGACATTTCAGTTGAGGAAACTATAAATTCTTGAACTCTGGCAGTAGAAGCTAAAAACTCTTTAGTTTTATCTACTTGGAGGAATTTAGTAGCAGATAGCTTCTTTGTGTTATCTGCAAATCCAATTGAGGTTGCAAAACAAAAAAGTAAAAATAAAGTAAGTATGTTTTTCATTGT
>JBDNFX010000252.1:0-4346 GCA_041689575.1 Kapaibacterium sp. (SeqCode) | reverse complement strand
ATCAACATTCATAAAGTCATAAATGGGAACAGCTGTCATATTACAACAATCTTTTACATCAACAATATACGTTATTTCAATAGGTTGAGTACATGTACCTTCAATAACTAACACACCAATGAACTTACCAACTCTATTAGGTTTAAATGAAATTTCTATATCAAAAAATTCACATAACTCACCTAAAATTACTTTTCCATTTGGTGAAGATACAATTGTAAAGACATCTGCTTCAGTTCTAAAACGAACATCTGTAACAGTTAATGGTATTGTTCCATCGTTACACAAAGTAGATTTTGCAACGTTTGTTATTTCTTCTCCAATACAAACTGTATCTAATACAATAAGTGGAGTTTCAGTTTTTAACTTTGGAGCATCAACTACAAAAGAATTTGTACTTTCATCGCTATTGCCAGGTACACCTCCAAAACGACGAATATACCCATCTTCTGCTCCAACAGCTGTATTAGATAATAGACCTGATTTCAAGGTACCCGTAAAAATACCACTTTGGAATTGATTACCGTCTAAGTCAGTTGTGTTTTGTACACTTTTTCTGTTGTTTAAATTAGCTGCATTTGCGGGAATCCCAGCAGAAAGTGGTAAAACCAATTGCCCAAACTCACTAAATGTACCTGTAAAAGTAGACCAATTTGTAGCATCTGGTAAATTTCTCAATGATGATGCACCTAATCTGTTTCTATATTTTCCTATTACCCATATACGTTTAAGACCTTGATTATTCAATCCTATACGAATTTCTTCAGGATATGCTTCAAATTGATTCCAAGCAGAAGAAGCTGAGATTTCGGTATTGGTAATTGTTGCAGAACCGGTAGAAGGATCTAAACGAGCTAAAAATACACCTAATCTGTTTGGAACTTCATAATTTAAAGGTGAAACACCAATTGAACCAGTAGAATACGATGCTCCCGTAACCCATACATTATTACCATCAACAAGAATTCCGCTTGGAATATCTTCTGAAGGAGAAGAAACCTTAGTTACCCAATTAAAATTTCCGCTAATTGGGTTTTGCTGACCCATAAAAATGTCTTTTGAACCAGCAGAAGTTAACGTTGTATTTCCATTAAATATAACTGTATTTGAAAATGCACCAGTAGAATACAGTAAATCTTGATTAGGATTTAAAGCAATTGAACTTACAGTATCAGGACCAGAAGAATTTATTTGTTTCACCCATTGGTAAAAGCTTGAAGGAGGCAAAATAACGCGAATCAAATATTTTGTCCCTTTAATAGAAGGCACCCAATCATAAACTAAACCAGATACACCGCTTGCTAATGGTTTCCATACAGGAGGGTCTACTTCAGAATATTGAATGTTAACTTTAGTTGAATCATCTACACCAGCCCAAATAATAGAGAATGTATCGCAAGTAGAAAGTATTTCACCTCCATCAGGTTTAATAACGGTTACCGTTTGCAAACCACCTACTAAAGGAACTTTAATTGAACAGGGAATTCCATTTACGACTAATTCTGTTTGATGGAATAACTTTGTTGCAGATTGAGTAAATTTAGTTTCTACCCTAAGAACATCATTCTTATTTAACTGAAATGGAAATACAAATGGTTTAGGTCGTGCATTTCCATTTACAAAAATATCTACTATTTCATATTGTGGATTTTCAGGAAGTTCATCTATACTTGTAATAGTATATCCGTCAATTGGTACTGTAAATGTAAGAAAATCTGTTTTTGAAAGATTTGCATCAACATCACCAAAAGAAAGTACTTGTTTAGAAGGCTGGATTGGTGCAACAGAAAAATCTGGTGCAGTATATCTTGCGGTATCAGTTCTATCGATTAAACCAGCTCTATTAAAACGAATAGCCGCTAAACGTGTTCTACTTGCTTGTGTGCAACCAAATGGAGCTTGCCATTCTAAATCACAAACTTTCGTTCCTTTTAACTCTGCAGCAATTGCATCGTAGACAGCTTTTATAGATTGCTCTGTAATAGTAGGAACTACAAATGCACGTCCACCTGTTGCAGCGGCTATTGCTTTAAGTTCTATTGCATCTACTCCAATCGAAACGGAAAAGAAACGAATCGCATTTAGTTGGCATTGTTGAACAATTTCATTAACTCTAGTGGGTTCAACTGCCAAGCCATCAGTAAGAAACAGCACAACCTTACAGTTACTTGGTGGTCTACGAGATAACATCCCAATAGCACCATCTCCAACTATAACGTTTCTAAAATTAATTGGGTCACGAAGTGCTGAAATTAGTACATCATTATATTTTGTTGTATTTGCAGGATTTATAAGATTCAAAGCATCGATAATTGGTTGTTTCGTTGTTTTAAAATCTGCATTCAAATATCCGAATCCATCAAATGAAGTAAGTGCAACCTCATTTTTACCATTAAAATCAATAGTATTAAGAAAAGAGTTTACACCAAATTTTACAGCATCCCAACGGGTTTTACCCGGAGAGATAGCTTCTAACATAGACCCAGATTTATCAAGAACAAGAGCAACACTTAAATCGCATTGACCCGCTTCACGGCAATTAACTTTTACCGTTGAAGTTACATTAACACCATTGTCAAAAACACGAAAATCAGAAGGAATTCCTTCAACGGGTACTCCGTTACCATTTGTAACAAAAAAACCCGCTTTTATTGTTGGGTAGCCACTTGCATCAACATTAAAAATAGAAAATGCTTGTGAAAAAGCTGTGTTTGGAATGAATACTGAACTGAATATCAATACTGTTCCTAATAGAAAAGTTCGCAATAACGAAGAAATTGCCATAATAGCCACCTATAAATTAATGTTTCTCAATAGACCTATTGAAAGTTTTTAGAATACATACTTCTAACAATAGACTATTAAAAATACGATTAATTTTCGTTAACTCAAAATTTTCTTCAGATTTACTTCAATTCAAATGTAAATCAACCAATTTTAGGTTCAATTCTTTTCTGAAAACTTTGACAAAGTAAGTATATAGTAATCACAACTGTCTGTTATAAAAAATTCATTTACTATATTTGTAATGGTAAACACTTTAAATCCTTGTAGTAATTCTTAATTAAAATCATTAAAAATTGTCTCACAACCACAATCATTCAACTGAAGAAAATAAAACTTCTTCGATACTATGGGCATTAATTCTCAATGCTGGTTTTAGTGTTGTTGAAATTATCGGTGGTATATTTTCAAATTCTTTTGCAATCTTATCTGAAGCTGTTCACGATTTAGGTGATACTATTGCTTTAGCGACGGCATTGATTTTTGAAAAATATTCCTTTAAATCTGCAGATACAACTTTTACATTTGGTTATAGAAGATTTTCAGTCCTTTCTGCTATGATAAATAGCCTAATTTTATTAGGAGGTTCATTCGGAATAATTATAGTTTCTTTTCAACGATTGTTTCATCCTGAAATAGTTGATTCTGTGCTGATGATTTGGATTTCTATTTTTGGAATTGCTATCAATTTTTTAGCAATGTTGAAACTTCATCCTCATAGCCATTCTCATAACCATTCTGTTTTAGCACTACATTTACTGGAAGATGTTTTAGGGTGGGTTGCAATTTTTATTGGTTCAATAATTATTTATTTTACCGATTGGTATATTTTAGATCCAATTCTTTCTATTAGTGTATCGTTGTATATTGGTTTCAATGCTTCTAAAAGTGTTCGGTCTGTTCTTATGATTTTTCTACAAGCAGTTCCAAAGAATATTGACTTGGAAAAGATAACAAAATCACTTGAAGATGTTCCGCAAATTATATCTATTCATTCATTACGAATTTGGACTTTAGACGATGAAAAACATATAATTTCATTTCACGCTGTATTGAAATCTTCAATTTCCTCAGAAGAATTAATAATCGTAAAACACGAGCTTAAAAAAACAACTGCAGTCTTTAATGTAACCCAAACGACTGTAGAATTCGAATTTGAATCAGAAATTTGTAAAGGATAAATACAATGAAAGTTTTTATTGCTGTCGATATGGAAGGTGCAACTGGTGTTGTTCACCCAGATCAGTTAATGCCCGAAGGCAAAACCTACACTCAAGCTCGTTTACTTCTAACCAATGATGTTAATGCTGCAATTGAAGGAGTTTTATCTGTTGTTCCTGATGCAACTTTTGTTGTTGGCGACGGTCACGGATTAATGTGGAATATTGTTTTCGAAAATTTACACGAAGCTGCGTCCTTAGTAATTGGACCTGCATCGTTTGAAAATAAGCCATTGTGCCAATGTCAAGGAATTGACAACACTTTTGATTTGGCAATGATGGTTGGGTATCATTCAAAAGCAGGAACTCCAAATGGTTTGCTAGCCCATACTTATGTAGGTT
>JBDNFX010000251.1:0-4636 GCA_041689575.1 Kapaibacterium sp. (SeqCode) | reverse complement strand
ATTTGAAGGGTCATTTCAACATTATATTTTCCCTTTTTCAATTTCTTTTTTAAGGTTATAACTTGAGTGAAAGTAACTTGTTTGTAATGTTTAAATGCTTCATCGTCGAAGGCTTCGTCGTAGGATTCTGTGGGTGGAGGAGTTTCTTTCGTTGGTGGAAGATCCTCAGCAACGGTCATATCTAAAAGCAACATAGTTGCAGGAACACCGTTTCTTTCTTTAACGCTATAGATATACCATTCTTCAAATGGTTCTACTTCTACTTCTACAAATATTTTTTCCCCTGCTTTAGCTTGAATTATAGGTTTTACAACTCTAAATTTAGCCTTTACTCTATTCATATTTTTCCATTCTTGAGCTTGCAACATTGAACTTGGAATTGCCAAGAGACAAATTGTAGCGAAGAATAAAATGGAGTGTAAGTGTATATTGGACATATTATTTTCCTTTTTTAGAATTTTTCTTATCTTTAAAATAGACTGTAAAAGTACGAGTGTAATCATTTGGTGTTGTGCAAGATGCATCTGCACAAAGTTGATAAAGGATTGAAATTTTGCCAGTGATTTTTCCTGATTCAGGAATGGATTCAATACTAACGGGTATAGTAAAATCAACAGATTCTTTAAACTTTTCAACATCCATTTTATATTCTGGATCATAATGAACATACGACTTACCAGATTTAATCTTCCCTTCAATTTTAAAGGTGCTATCTGGTGTTACTGTGATTTCAGTGGCTTGAGGACCGAAACCATCTTCATCAACAACTGGACTAAGACCATAAATTCCCCAATGTTTCGAGAAATTCCCTTTTAATTTTAAAGTGAAATTTTTAGAATTCTTTGGTAAATAGATAACAGAGTCTTTAAGAGAAAATTTTGCCTCGCCAACAGTGATAGGTTTTGCACCATCTTTAGACATCAAGAAAAAAGGAGTACAAAAAAGGATAAAAGAAAGGATATATGTACTAATATTTTTTTGGATATTTCTATCAATCATAACACTTTTGGATTAATGATATAGTTGTGAAAATTAATCACCTCTATTGTAACGTTCAAGGAGTGTAATAATTTTTTGAGCCTCATCAAAAGGGAAGTCTGAAACTTTTATTCCATTCAATCTATCACGTTCACCAAATAACAACATCGACGCAAGAGTTTGAAGCTCTATTGGAAAGTCTGAGGAAGATAAAGTTCGAAGTATTTTTAAAGAATCGGTCCCATACTTAGAACCATATAAGTGAATCACCGCAAAACCGACTAACCTTCTTGCACAAACTCGAACTCGCCCAAAATTACCTTCATTCATTGCCTTCTGAATCAGTACTAATTCTTGTTTGTACTCTTGACCATACTCACTACCATTTAATTTCTCACTCATTTTGTAAACATACGGAAATTCTGGGTATTATGAAAGAAACACTTTTTTTATTAAAAAATCGTTTTCTAAATCGACAACTTTTCCATTCAATTAAGGGAACCTATCTATGAAAGAATTTTTAAATGAAGTGTATTACAACTTCAACGAACCTACAATCGCTGCAAAGCAACGAAAAGCTATTGAGTCAGTTCAAGCTCAATTTGGAAAAGAATACCCAAATATTATTAATGGCGAAAAGATAACTACTCCAAATAAAACTACATCTGTTAATCCTTCAAATACAGACCAAGTAATTGGCGTTTTCCAAAAATCTGGTAAAGATGATGCTGAAAAAGCAATGCAATCAGCACTTACAGCTTTCGAAACTTGGAAAAAAGTTCCCCCTGCAGAACGTGCTGAATACCTTTTTAAAGCTGCAGATGTGATGCGAGAACGTAGAATGGAAATAAATGCTTGGATGATTTCTGAAGTTGGTAAAAATTATCTTGAAGCTGATGCTGATACTTGTGAAGCTATTGACTTTTTAGATTTTTATGGTCGTGAAATGCTTCGTTATGCTGCACCTCAAGCTATTATACCAGATCCGAGTGGTGAAAAAAATGAAATGATTTACATTCCTCTTGGCGTTGGGGTAGTAATTCCACCTTGGAACTTCCCATTTGCAATTTTAGCTGGAATGACTGCAGCAGCATTCGTTGCTGGTAATACTGTAGTATTGAAACCTTCATCGGATTCACCAATGATGGGCTGGTTGTTTATGGAGATTTTAGAACAAGTTGGTTTACCTAAAGGTGTTGTTAACTTTTTAGTTGCATCTGGAGCAGAAGCTGGTGATTATCTAGTTACTCATCCAAAAACTCGCTTTATTTCTTTCACTGGCTCAATGGAAGTTGGATTACGTATCAATGAATTAGCTGCGAAAAAATCTGAAGGTCAAATTTGGATTAAAAGAGTTGTTGCTGAAATGGGAGGAAAAGATTCTATGGTAATAGATTTCGATTGTAATCTCGATTCTGCAGCTCAAGCTGTTGTAGCTGCAGCATACGGTTTTCAAGGTCAGAAATGTTCTGCTTGTTCGCGAGCAATTGTAGTTGAATCAGTTTATGATGATTTTGTTTCAAAAGTAAAAGCAATTGTAGATACTATTGAAATTGGTAATGCAGCAGATGATACAAGAATGGGACCTGTGGTTTCGAAAAAAGCAATGACAAGTATTTTAGAATATATTGAAGTTGGTAAAAAAGAAGGAAGGCTTATCACAGGTGGTGGTGCTGTTCAAGGAATGAATGGATATTATATTCAACCAACAGTAATTGCAGATATTGACCCAATGGCACGTATTTCACAAGAAGAAATTTTTGGACCAGTGTTAACCATCATTAAAGCTCGAGATTTTGATCACGGTCTAGAAATTGCAAATAACACAATATATGGTTTAACTGGTGCTGTGTTCACTAACGACAAAGCGAAACTTCAAAAAACTCGTGAAGAATTTATGGTTGGTAACCTATATCTTAATAGAAAATGTACTGGAGCCTTAGTTGGAGTGAATCCCTTTGGCGGTTTCAATATGTCAGGAACTGATTCTAAAGCTGGTGGAAGAGATTACCTTTTATTGTTCGTACAAGCAAAATCTATAAGTGAAAAAATGCTTCTATAATCTATCTTATTTCTCTAGCACAGAAAAGAAGTTTCTTTTCTGTGCTTTTATTTGTTTAAATTGTATTTTATTCTTTCAATTATATCAATACTACTATGGACGATCAACAACAAGGACAGCAGATTAATATTCAATTAGATGAACAAACTGCTGAAGGCATATATTCGAATTTGGCTATTATCTCCCATTCTCCTGCAGAATTTGTAATAGACTTTACACGGTTGCTTCCTGGAACAGCAACAGCAAGGGTTCATTCTCGAATTATTATGACTCCACAACACGCAAAATCACTACTATTTGCTTTACAAGGAAATATTCAAAAATTTGAAGAACAATATGGTGAAATCACATCAGAATCAGTAAATCCATTAGGGTTTAATGGCGGAAATAACGTTATAAATTAACTAAAACTTATCTTCAGGAGCCAATTATGTACGCAGGAAATATTAACATTGTACTTCATACTCATTTACCGTATGTTTTACATCATGGCGATTGGCCCCATGGTACAGATTGGATTTTAGAAGCTGTTGCAGAATGTTACATTCCACTTTTAAACGTTTGTAATGAACTTTTAAAAGAAGGAATCTATCCTAAATTAACATTCGATATTTCACCTGTTTTATGCGAACAATTAGAACACAATGAGTTTCCTCAATTGTTTCGGAAGTATTGTCTAGAAAAAGTAGAAGCTGCAAGAAACGATGAAGCACTTTTTACTCGGAATCGTGAAACTCCACACCAAATCTATTTAGCTAAGTATTGGCAAAGCGTCTATTCTGATCGTTTACATGAATTTGAAAATCTTTATAATTCTTCTATTATAGGGGAAATGAAACGACTCCAAGATATTGGTGCAATTGAGATAATGACTTGTGGTGCTACGCACGGTTATTTCCCATTACTTGCAGATGATGCGAGTATAGAATTACAAATTAAAGCTGCTGTAGAAAATTATAAGAAACATTTTGGTTGTTCGCCAAGAGGTATTTGGTTACCAGAATGTGCATATCGTCCGACTTATGAATGGAAGTCATATATTCCTGTTGAGCATTATAGCACAAAACATTTACGCCCTGGCGTGGAACGACTGTTAGCCCAATACAACTTAGATTATTTTATAACAGATGACCACATGTTAAGAAATGGTCAATGTATTGGAATGAAAGATGTAGACTCAAGTGGAAAACCGTATGTACGGGATTGGATTTTCAACCGTTCAGCAATGAATATTTATAATGTTAGTTCAGATAAAGAAATTCAATACGGAACTTCAGCAGTGTTTACACGACATCGTGAACTTGCTATGCAAGTTTGGTCAGGAGAATCAGGGTACCCAGGTGATCCTCATTATTTAGATTTTCACAAGAAACATCATGATTCTGCACTTCGTTATTGGAGAGTTACAGATAATAAGGCAGATATGATGTATAAACTTTTATATTTTCCAGATGCAATTGAGAAAAAAGTTGCACTTCATGCATTACATTTAACCAAATGTATTGAAGAAACTATGTTATTGAATTATAAACAAACAAGGGAATTTGGTACTATTTGTCTCCCGTTTGATACAGAATTGTTTGGGCATTGGTGGTT
>JBDNFX010000250.1:0-3153 GCA_041689575.1 Kapaibacterium sp. (SeqCode) | reverse complement strand
GAAATAAATCATTCTGTAATAATGAGTGCTTTAATGTTATATTATGCGCAAACTATGAAATCAAAATGGGAAAAATAATAGCAATTGTCAATCAAAAAGGTGGAGTAGGTAAAACAACAACTTCAATTAACTTAGCAGCTTCGATAGCAGTTGCTGGTGTTTCTACATTGTTAGTAGATCTCGACCCACAAGCAAATGCTTCCAATGGTGTTGGTGTGCAAAAAGAACAAATCAATGAAACTGTTTATGAAGTTTTAATGAACGAAGCAGATATTCATTCTGCGATTGTACCAACTGCGATTGATTTGTTAAAAGTTTTACCTTCTTCAATAAATTTAGCTGGTGCTGAAATTGAGTTAGTTTCACTTCCAGAAGAGAAGAGAAATTTTGTATTAAAATCGGTACTTGAAAAAGTGAAAGATTCATATACTTTTATTATTATAGATTGTCCTCCTTCGTTAAGCTTGTTAACAATAAACGCATTGGTAGCCTCCGACTCACTCTTAATCCCAGTTCAAGCAGAATATTATGCATTAGAAGGTTTAGGGCAACTTTTGAACACTTTGTCCTCTGTACGTGCTACTTTAAATCCTACTTTGGAAATTGAAGGAGTTGTAATGACAATGTTTGATAGTCGATTACGCCTTGCTAACCAAGTTGTAGAAGAAGTACGAAACTATTTTGGAGAAAAACTATTTTCTACTATAATTCCAAGAAATATTCGTTTAACAGAAGCTCCAAGTTATAGTTTGCCAATTATACTCTACGATCAAAACTCCACAGGTGCGAAACGATATGTAGAATTAGCAACAGAAGTGGTAATGAACAATAAACAACTATTTAGTAAAAAGAAGTAACCAATGCCAGAACGATTTGTACGAATATTATTTGTAGGCGATATAGTAGGTGATGCAGGAATGTTAGCCGTATCTGAACATCTTCCCAAATTGCAAGAATTGTACAAAATCGATTGTACTATTGTCAACGGCGAAAACATTTGGAATGGCAAAGGTTTATCTGAAGCTGATGCTGCAACACTTTTTTCTTTAGGTGTTGATTGTATAACTACTGGAAATCATATTTGGGAAAATTGGAAATCAAAACCTTTGTTAGCGTCTAATTTGCCAGTTTTACGACCTTTGAATTACCCATCTGGTAACACTGGAAAAGGGTTTTGTACTGTAACTACTCATTCAGGGCATACTATAGGAATACTACAGTTACAAGGGAGAATTTATATGTCTCCTATTGATTGTCCTTTTAAAGCTGCAGACTTTGCAGTACCTAAATTACGTCAGACCACAAAGGTTGTCATTGTTGATCTTCATGCAGAAGCAACTGCCGAAAAAGTTGCTTTTGGTCATTATCTCGACGGTTCCGTATCTGCAATTTTAGGAACTCATACTCATATTCAAACTGCAGACGACCAAATTTTACCTAAAGGAACTGGCTATATTACTGACGTTGGAATGACCGGACCTTATGATTCGGTTCTGGGACTAAAAACAGACATTGCACTTCAACGAATGCTTTTGCAAACTGCACATAAGTATGAATCTGCTTCAGGCAATCCAAAACTGTGTGGTGTTTTTCTAATTGTAGATTCTGAAACTGGGAAAACTACCCATATTGAACGAATAATGTTACCTGGACTGCTTCGTTCTATTGATAAAATTATCGAAAGTAACTAATGGATAAAACTATGAATTTTACTCATGTCTTAAATAACAAAACAAAAATACTTTGTACCGTTGGACCTGCCATTTCTTCTGTTGAAAAAATTGTCGAAATAATTCAAGCAGGTGCAAATGCGTTTCGCTTAAACATGTCGCACAGTAGCCATCAAACTCACTTAGAATCAATAAGAATTATTCGAGATGCAGAAAAAATTCTTCAATACTATGTACCGATAATTGCTGATTTACAGGGTCCTAAATTGCGTGTTGCAGATCTTGGAACGCATGGTCCAATAAATTTAATTCCTGGAAGAGAAATGTTTCTTGCGGATACAGAGTATGTGAAAAAGAAAAAACTTTCGTACGACGAAGTTATTCCAATTACCTACCCTACCGTTGCAAAAGATGTAAAGGTAGAAGATGATATTCTCTTTGATGATGGGCTGTTAAAGGTTCAAGTAATAGGAAAAGAAGGTGAATTGGTAAAAGTGGTTGTTATCAATGGTGGTCTCTTAAAATCACGTAAAGGAATGAATTTACCAAATACTAATTTCTCTCAGTCCGTGATGACCGAAAAAGATGCAATTGATCTGAAGTTTGCAATTGAAAACAAAGTAGATTATGTTGCTGCCTCTTTTGTTAGAACAGCAAGTGATGTTCTAAGAGTCCGTAAGTTTATGCAGAATTTTGGTGTTTCTATTCCAATTATTTCGAAAATTGAAAAACCTGAAGCCATTGTTAATCTTGAAAAAATCATACAGGTTTCAGACGGGATTATGGTTGCTCGAGGTGATTTAGGTGTTGAAATAAGCTCAGCACAAGTTCCAATTGTACAAAAGAAAATAATTTCAATGTGCAATGCATATTTTAAACCTGTTATTACAGCTACTCAGATGTTAGAATCAATGATTCAAAACCCACGCCCTACAAGAGCTGAAGCATCTGATGTTGCAAATGCAGTATTCGACGGTACTGATGCTGTGATGCTTTCTGCAGAAACTTCCATTGGTGCTTACCCTATTGAAGCAGTAAAATTTATGCGATTGATTTGTTCTGAAACTGAAAAAGAGTTACATTTAGATTATCATAAAGTTCATTATAAAACTGATTCTAAAGACCATAAAACTGACTCAATTGCTTCTGCTGCTGCATCTATGTCTTCAGATCCAAGAATCTCTGGAATAGCAACCTTAAGTTTGTCAGGCGAAACAGCCTTATTAATTTCTAAACGTAGACCGAATGCTCCACTTATTGCCTTTGCAGAACATATTGACACTGTTCGTAGAGTAGGGCTGTATTGGGGAACGACCGGGTTCTTAATTGAAAAAATTTCGAGTACTGACCTAACGATTGAAGACATAAAAGTAATGTTACTAAAACGTAAGTTCTACCAATCGGGATCGAATATAGTTATAACCATTGGTAGACCGTTACAAGCAAAATCACGGACAAATATGCTTTCAATTGAAACTTTATG
>JBDNFX010000249.1:0-13563 GCA_041689575.1 Kapaibacterium sp. (SeqCode) | reverse complement strand
TTTTTTACTTCTTCCATTCCTATTGTTTACATCACAACTCCTTCGTTAGATTCTTTGGTGAATTTGGTAGAAAGCTCTATTGACCTTAGTTTAAAAACAAATAGAATAGTAATGCTTCAAAACGGAAAGGGCACTATAAAAATGAAAGGTAATGCTAACGAAGCATATTTTACAATTCAAAATTCTGGTGAAATCAACGCATTCGACTTCCCTACTTCTGCAACTATTGCTACTGCAAATGGATTTGGAATTATACAAACAACGACAGATTCTTTGTTTGCTCGTTGTTCCGATAGAGGGAAAGTAGAATACAAAAGTAATTCTTCGAACTCAGTTTTTATAAGAAAAATTCTTTCTGAGAAAGGATCAATAAAAGAAATTAAAGAATAATCTTTAAATGGATTTAGAATTAACTATTGATCGAATTGTGTGAATATACAATTCACGTTCTATTGCTTTAACTTTTTCTTGAAGTGTTTCTGGAGTATCGTAGGGATACACTTTTAAACTTTTTTGAGCGACAATTTCTCCTTCGTCATATTCTTTAGAAACCAAATGAATAGTTACTCCTGTTTCAGATTCTTTATTCTCAATTATTGCGGAATGAACATGAATTCCAAACATTCCCTTCCCTCCATATTTCGGTAACAAAGACGGATGAGTATTGTAAAGAGAACCTTCAAATTGTGATATCACCTCAATTGGTAGTTTCTTCATATAACCTACTAATAATAGCTATGTAACATTGTGTTTAAGAAGTGTTTCTAACAAAGTCTTAGCAAATTCTTTTTCATTAGGATGAGTTTTGCTTGAAATATGAAGTACTTCAACAGAATGTTCTCGAGCAATTTCTACTGCACCACAAGAACTATTATTTGTAACTAAAAGTTTTGGTGTCAAAGGTAAAGTCCCTTTTTCAACTTCTGTAATAAATGCTTCAAATGTCGAACCACCTCCAGATGCGAAAAATGCTACATTTGTTGTGACATTGTTCATTCTGATGCTACCCTATTGTAAACATCTTCGTATTTTTGAACAATTGAATCTATATGAAAATTCTCAATTGCAGCTCTACGTGCATTTTGTGAAAAAGTATTAAAAGTTTCTTTGTTCGATAACAAGGTAATAACATAATTAGCCATTGCATCAATATCGCCTAACGGAGCTAAATACCCATTGTATCCATGTGTTACAACTTCAGATATTCATCCAATATTCGAACCTACTACAGGCACCTCACAGCTCATTGCTTCTAAAGCGGATAATCCAAAACTTTCTTCACCTGAAGGTAACAGAAATACATTTGCCGAAGAAAGTAGTTCCGGTAAAGCACTTTGTTTTCCTAAAAACAATATATGATTTTCTAATCCCAATTCTCTACATAGCCTTTCAGCCTTTGTTCTGTCAGGTCCGTCACCAATCAACACTAAGCGAGCTTCTACTGTTTCTCTTACTTTTTTCAATATATAGATTGTATCTAAAACTCTTTTGACCGGGCGGAAGTTTGAAACGTGTATTAAAACATTTTGACAATTAGTACCAAGAGTGTTACGTACTTTTTCACAAGGTACTTTTGAATAAACATTTGGGTCAATAAAATTTGGAATTACATCTATTGGTGTATCGATAGAAAGATTTTCATAAGTTTGTTTCCGTAAATATTCTGAAACAGCTGTTACTGCATTCGATTGTTCAATAGATAAACGAACAAATGGTTTTAAACTACGTTCTAACCCAACAAGGGTTATATCTGTACCGTGAAGAGTAGTAACTACTTTAAATCTTTTTGAAACATTACGAATTGCCTGATTTGCAAGGAAAGCACTAATAGAATGTGGAATAGCATAATGAGCGTGTACAATATCCAAACGCTCAAAACGAGCAACATCTACAATCTTACCTGCAAGTGCAATGTCGTAGGACTGATAATCAAATAAAGGATAATGAGGTATTTCTACTTCATGGAAAAAAATGTTATCTTGAAATTTTTCAAGTCGTAATGGCATTGCATACGTTATAAAATGTATTTTGTGTCCTTTACGAGCTAATGACTTTCCAAGTTCTGTTGCAACTACGCCACTTCCACCGTATGTTGGGTAGCAAAGTATTCCTATATTCATAATTTAAGGTGAATTTTGTTTACAATTTTAGAAAAGATTCGTACAAAAATAACAATTAAAGGCTCTCATTTCATATCTGAGGCAATTCCTACATCAAAAGAAGAAGAATTTACAACAAATCTTATTGAGCTAAAGAAAGAATTTTACGACGCTTCGCACCATTGTTTTGCTCTAAGAATTGGAGTTGATTCGTTATTTCAAAAATATTCCGACGATGGAGAGCCACACGGAAGTGCAGGAAAACCAATAGATATGATGTTCGAAAAGTATTCTATAACCAATGTTGCAATTGTCGTTGTTCGATACTTCGGTGGCACAAAATTAGGTGTTGGCGGTTTAGTGAGAGCTTATTCAGATTCTGCAGAACAATCAATAATCGAATCGAAAAGAATAGAATTACTCCTTGTTACTTCTATAACAATTGTTTGTGGATATGAAGTACTTTCTTCTATAATTTCCATTTTTGAACAACTTTCAGTTGAACATTCTTATATTATGTTAGAACAATGCACAGTATCGTATGTTTTACCAACTGAACGAATGGACTTTGTTCAACGTCTGTTAATAGATATTCAACACAAATTAGTTTCAATTAAATATAAAGAACCTGAGTATAAAGCATTTAATGCAAAATAAAACAGTAACTAAACAGCAATTATTACGATCCATAGAATATCACAATCCAGTACTACTCAATGAATGTTGTGAATTTTTAATAACGGATCCAAATGAAATGTATGTCGACGCAACCTTAGGAGGCGGAGGACATACAAGAAAAATTTTGTCTTTACTTTCGGAAAATGGGACAATATATTCTTTCGATGCAGATTCTAATGCAATTGAAAGATCAAAAATGCTCTTGGAAGAGTACTTAGAAAAAAAACAGTGTATTGTTAATGAAAAGAATTTTAGTACAATTTCTGAAGTTTTAAAAAACAAAAACAAAACTACACAAGGAGTGTTGTTTGATTTAGGTGTTTCTTCATTTCAAATAGATTATCCATTCACGGGTTTAAGTTACCGATTAGAAGCACCGTTGGATATGAGATTTTCTACACTTCAAGAAAAAAGTGCAGAAGATATTCTTTCCACATTTTCTGAAGAAGAAATATCTACAATGCTTTGGGAATATGGCGAAGAGCCTCAATCGAAGGCAATTGCGAAGAAAATTGTTCAAAGAAGAAAAATATCTCAAATATCGACAACTGGAGATTTACGCAGAATTGTTGAAGAAGTTGTTGGAACAGGAAAATATTTACCAACTGTTCTTTCACGGATTTTTCAAGCAATTCGCATTCAAGTGAATAATGAAATGTCTGTTTTAGAATCAACTATTGAATCTTTACCGTCGGTAATGAAACCGAAAAGTAGAATTGTTGTATTGACGTATCATTCTTTAGAAGATAGAATAGTAAAAAATCTATTTCAATCGTTTAAAGAACAACAATTAGGTACAATTCTTACAAAAAAACCATTGCTTCCTTCTCAAGAAGAAATTAAAAAAAACCCAAGAGCAAGAAGTGCTAAATTACGAGTCTTTGAGTTGAAATGAAAAATCTACTGTTGCCATTTTTTTGTCTGATGTTTTTATACAGTTGTGGAGATTCTGGCATTACTAATCCAACACAAACTGTATTTTCAGAATTACAACATACTCCTGGTATTGAAGGTACAACGAAAGATTTGTACACGTTTACTGTCTTAACTTCGCCAAAAAATTCCGATTTTCAGTATGATTGGCGGTTAGATACAAACGAGCATTTTTTAGAATCCTCAAGTAATACAATTTCAATTACATTCCCAAAAGAAGGATATTACTTTATCTCTGTTCGAGTAGTGCATAAAGGAGTAATTGTTGCTACAAACTCAGTAACTGTTAATATTCGAGATTCTGTTTTAGTTCCAGAATTACTCCCAATCCCACAAGGGTCATTCCTAATGGGTTCTAACGATCCATTCGACGGTAGCGAATTACCACGAAGAGTTGTAACGTTAAATTCTTTTTCCGTCTCAAAATATGAAATTACTCAAAAACAATTTCTATCATTAATGGGTTATAATCCAAGTTGGTTTATTGGAGATTTAAACTTACCTGTGGAAAGACTACAATGGTATGAAGCAATTGAGTATTGCAATAGATTATCCGTTCGTTCTGGACTAAGTCAAGTTTATCGTTTGTTAGGTGATTCAGCCATTGTCTCCAGAAATGCGAATGGGTATAGACTTTTAACAGATGCCGAATGGGAATACGCTTGTAGGGCTGGAACTTCTTCTGATACGTATAATGGAAATTTGTTAGATGCTCGTACTTTTTGCACTTCATTTATTCCAGAAACTGAACCTACGATGGATGAAATTGCTTGGTATTGTTCGAATAGCAGTGCGAAAACTCATATTGTTGGTCAAAAAAAACCGAATGCTTTTGGTTTGTTTGATATGCATGGAAATGTTTCTGAATGGGTTTGGGATTATCACGATGGACGTTATTATTCTTTTAACGTAAATATTAACCCAATGGGTCCTACGTGGACACAAGAAAAAAAACGTGTGCTTCGAGGTGGTTCTTGGGAACTTGGAACTATTTACAATCGTTCTCATAATAGAGTAGAAGGATTCCCCAAAAGTGCTCACTATAGTCATGGTTTCCGAATTGGGAGAAATGGATAATTACTTATGAAATGCATATATACGTTTTTAGTACTTGCGATGTTACTTCCATTTGTTGGATGTGAGGATAGTAACCAAGTTGTTAGATTCAATCCGATTGGAAAGAAAGTTTTGTCTGCGGATTCAATCGCAAAACTTCGTTTAGTTTTTGACGAACCAGAACAATGTAAGTCTTGCCATCCTATTCATTTTGAACAATGGGCAATGTCAATGCATGCTTATTCCTTTAAAGATCCTGTCTTTCATGCTCTTCATAAAATTGGTCAAGAACGTAGCAATAATGAATTGGGACAATTTTGTGTAGAATGCCATAGTCCATTTGCAACAATGTTTAACGAGGCACAAGCTGGATTTAATCCATCCGCTGTTTCCAATATTTCAGCACACGGTGTAAGTTGCGTTGTATGTCATAGTATCGATAAAGCTATCCCGGGTGAAAATGTACCTACCTATCATACCGACCGAGTAAAGTATGGTTCAATTATAGATCCTGAACCAAACCCATTTCACACTTCTAAATATGACAAACGATTCTCAACATCGGAGGTATGTATGCCTTGTCATGAATTTAGAAACCCTCGAGGAGTATTGGTAGAAAAAACTTTTACAGAATGGGAAACAAGTACGTACCCTCGCCGTATGATACCTTGTCAAGACTGCCACATGGAAGTTCTCGTTGCTCCGGCAGCGGTAAATGGAAAAGATCGTCGGATTCATGAACATACGATGATTGGTGTAGATGTCCCATTTGAAGATGACTTTCCCGGAAGAGAAAAGACTATAAAATTAGTTGCCTTTTTACTTCAATATTCCGTTCAAATGAGTGTTGATATTCCAAATATAGCACCAAAGGATATTCCTATAAATTTCCGAGTTTTGGTGGAAAATTCAATAACAGGACATAATATACCATCAGGTTCAATATTTGAACGTCAAATGTGGGTTGAAGTTGTTGCAACTGATGTGAATACGAAGGATACAATCTTTTCTACGGGCTTATTAGATCCTAATCTTGACTTAAGAAATGAAAAAAGTATGTATGTAAAAGGGGGTATTTTCCCGTTAGATACTAATTTATATCTATTTAATGGTTCTGCCCAAAAACATGGTATAGTTACTGACTTTTTCTGGGAAGCAGAAGCAGTACAAAATAGAACAATAGCTCCTTTATCTCATGTCTATTGCTCATATTCAATTCCGCCTAAAGCATTTGCTTCTTCCAACCAAATTGAAATTTCTGTTCGTTTATTGTTTCGAGCGTTTCCACCATATTTCTTAAGAAAAATTGGTTTACCTCATTTGGTCAATAAGTTGATTGTTTTCCCTATGGAAGAATCTAAAAGGCGAATTACCATTCAGCAATAAAGTTGTAAAAATAACGTTTAAATTGGGTTGAATCCATTGAAAAAATAAGTATAAAAATGTTCGAAGTATTATTATATTACAAGTTTACAAGTATTGAAGATCACGAGTTCTTCGCAACTGAACACAAACGATTTTGTGATTCACTTGGATTAAAAGGTAGAATTTGGATTGCTGCAGAAGGCGTAAATGGAACAGTATCAGGTAATGCTGAAGCTACAGCCATTTATAGAAATGCACTTTCCGAAGACCCAATTTTTTCTGGAATTGAATTCAAAATCGACTATGTGGAAGGTCATACTTTTAAGAAAATGATTGTACGACCCAAAAAAGAATTAGTTACTTGGAGATTTGACTCTGAAATTAATCCTTTGAAAAAAACTGGAAATTATCTAAGTCCGGAAGATTTCTATAAAGCAATGACACAAGAAGATGTTGTTATTTTCGATATTCGAAACGACTATGAATTTGACTTAGGACATTTTAAAAATGCAATTAGAGCAGAAGTTGAAACATCTCGAGATATGCCAAAATGGGCTGAAGAAACCTTGTCGAAATATAAAGATAAAAAGATACTTACGTATTGCACTGGTGGAATTCGATGTGAAAAATTTACTGGTTATCTGCTTGACCAAGGTTTTTCTAACGTGAACCAATTACATGGTGGCATAATAAACTATGGCAAACAAATGGACGGTAGAAACTTTGAAGGATATTGTTATGTGTTCGATGAACGAGTTTCAGTACCAATAAACACTACCGATGAAGCAACAGTCATTACCAATTGTAGTTATTGTAATGCCCCAACACCAACGTATTTGAATTGTGCGAACCAAGAGTGTCATGAACTATTTTTATGTTGTAACGAATGTGAAATAATACATAAACGTTCTTGTTCTGAAGAATGCAAGACAGCTCCAAAACATGAATTTATTCTATAAATTCAACTAATTTCGTTTTATTCCTTTAAAAGCGGTAAGATAATTGATAGTAACTACAAATGATATTGAAAGTATTCAAGTATGATTAAACGTAGTGAATTTTATTTACTAATTTCTTCATTAATCCTGTTATTGATGTTGGGCTGTAGTTCTTCTAAAGAGCTACAAAACGATATGGGCAGTGATGGGCGTGATTCTACTAAATCAACTACGAAACTCACTAAGAAAAACGGAAAATTACCAAGTCTACAAGATCAATTACTTACATTGCAAGAACAAACAGAATCTTTAGAATCGAAAGTTAATACGATTGCCAAGGATACCGAAATTATGAAAAAAGACATAGAAGAAATTAAAAATATTCTAAGTCAATTTCAAATCAAAAATGGTGTAGTCGAAATTCCTACACCCGAAAAAGGAATTCAAGCTGACAAAGGTACATCTTCAGATGGAACAGAAGCTTTAGCATTGGATTCTACAAAATCAACATCGAAAAAAGATAAAAAGAGTATTATTCAATCCGATGAAAAAGTAGCTTCAACTAAAGAGAAAAAGAGTACAACAGAAAAGAAAGAAACTCAAAAAAAGAACCAAACTATCAAATCGGACGAAAGAAAATCAGAAAATTTAACATCTGAACCAAAGAATGAATCTACTTCTTCTTCGAAAGATCCATACGCACTGTTAAGTCAAAAAAAATATGGGGAAGCAATTTCTGAATTTTCACGTCTGCTTTCAGGAACAAAAAACCCAGTATTGCAATCTCAATATCATTATTGGTTAGGCGAAGCATATTTTAGATCCGGGAACACATCGAAAGCAATACAAAATTTCCAAAAAGTAAGCCCTGTATATGGAGGTACAAAGCTTGACGACGCCCAGTATATGATAGGTATGGCACAACAAAAAATTGGGAATAAAGAAGAAGCAAAAAAATCGATGGAACGACTATTAGAACTGTACCCTAAAAGTTCGTATGTGCCTCAAGCAAGAAAAATGTTACAAATCCTGTAATTGCAAATAGTTTGCATTAGGAATACGTCAATAGCGTTATTCTCAACAACTATTTATTGTCGTGTCAAAAACTCAAACTGCTTTAATAGCGAAACTTCCCGATTTACGTGGACTTTGGATAGCTTTGCTTTCTACAAGTTTAGTATTTATAGTGAAACTGTATGTAGGTCTAACTACTGGGAGTTATGCACTTATTACAGATTCTGCCCACATTTTTATTGATTGTTCTTCCTTAATTGTTGCATTAGTCTCTTTAACAATTTCTAATAACCTTCAAAAAAGTAATTCTCTTACAAATAAACGAGAATATTCAATTGCTATGAAACAATTGCTTTCGGCAAAAATCAATACAATTCTATTGTTTGTATTTTCTTTTTGGATTCTATTTGAAATGTTTATCCATTTAGGTGAATCTCATTTACACTCGGAACATTTTAGCGAAGGTGGGCATAGTCTCATTCTTTTTGCTGCAATATTTGGAATATTTGCACATGTTACGTCTGCATTCTTAATGCGAAACACTTCAAATTTAGCGACTAGAGGTGCGTATATACATTTAATTGCCGATATTATGTCTTCATTGTCAATTGTCGTAGGTACATTGATTATGATGGTAATTGAAATAGAATGGTTAGATAAAGCACTTTCGTCGATAATCGTGATATTTCTATTATATAATGCACAAAAACTTTACCGTTCTACCATTCGAAAAGAAAAAGAAATAAAACAACAATATGAACATATCCATCAAACGAGTTAACTCAGAATTTGACGATTTACCATTGCCAACGTACGCTACAGAAGGTTCTGCTGGTATGGACATCTATGCTGCAACAGAACTGCCTATAGTTATTGAACCGGGAGCAATTGCTATGATTCCTACTAATATTTCAATTGCTTTACAACCTGGGTACGAATGCCAAGTTCGTTCTCGAAGTGGCTTAGCCGGTAAAAATGGAATTTTCGCCTTAAATGCACCCGGAACTGTTGATTCGGATTATCGTGGAGAAGTGAAGATAATTCTTGCTAATTTTGGGAAAGAAGCTTTCACTATTAACAAAGCAGATAGAATTGCTCAACTTGTTATTGCTCAATACGAACATATTCAATGGAAAGAGGTTTCTTCATTAGATGAAACAGAACGTGGTTCTGGTGGGTTTGGAAGCACTGGAGTTAGTTAAGATGGTGCTAAAGGAAAAAAAACCGTCAATAGTTTTTATGGGAACTCCTGAATTTGCTGCTTTTTCCTTAGAAAAACTTCATTCTGTTTACCCAGTTTCAGCCGTTGTTACAATTGAAGATAAAGCTATAGGTAGAGGATTAAAAATTTCAGAATCTGCTATAAAAAAGAAAGCAATGGAATTAAATATTCCTATAATTCTACAACCAAATAGCTTAAAAGACGACAGCTTTGCAGAACAGATTAAGCAATTAAAACCTGATATTATTGTAGTAATTGCATTCAAAATATTACCCAAAAAAGTGTATTCACTTTCATTTCTTGGAAGTTTTAATATTCACGGTTCGCTCTTGCCAAAATATCGTGGTGCAGCCCCAATTCAATGGGCAATTGTTCGAGGCGAAAAAGAAACAGGAGTTACGTCGTTTTTATTAACAGATACTGTTGATACGGGCAATATCTTAGGTAAAAAAGTAGTTAAAATTGACGATCGTTGGAACGCTGAAGATTTGCACGATGCTTTAATGCCATTAGCTGCAGAATTAACTATTGAAACCTGTACAAATCTGATAACAAATTCTTTTTCTGTAGAATTGCAAGACGATTCTCAAGCTAGTTCAGCTCCAAAACTGTTCAGAGAAAATTCTAAAATAAATTGGAATTCAGACACAGTTTCCGTTAGAAATTTTATTCGAGGAATGACACCATTCCCAAGTGCTTGGACATTGTTTGAAAGTGTCGTTATGAAAGTAATGGAAGTTCAAGAATACTCAGGAACTGAAATCGTTATTGAAAAGGAATTTTGCATTACAGACACTCATTTTTTAGTAGGGTGTCTTGGTGGGGTAGTCTCAATAGAAAAACTTCAAATGCCTAACAAAAGCGTAATGAAAACTATTGATTTTCTTCGTGGATACAGAGGTATGAGAAATGGGAGTTTTCAATAATCAATCAATTGTAACGAAAGTTGAAAGGAGTTAAAATTCCTTTTTACTTTTTCCGTTACCATACTATTATAGTCAAACAACAAAATTAAAACTGAAATTAAATGGGTGTATATTACATAAATAACGATCAAAAGAAGATACTTTTATTTGGGTATCCTGCTGCAGTAACAGAATTTGCTTCATTGTTGGAAAAGCATGAAATTGCTTTTAACATTCTACTTCCCATAGACGAAGAACACGAACAAGCAATTACAGAACAATCGCAAGATCCTTCTATTCCTTCTATTTTGGAACATTATAGAAATACAATTATTCGTAATTTTGAATCTATAATTACACCATTTGATATTATTGTTGATTTAAGTATTGAAGATACAGACGATAGAATTGCAGTGTTAGATTTACTCCTTTCTTCGCCTGGAGACCCATTGTTGCTGGTTTCTTCTCTTACAACAACTGCTACAGAATTAGCTGGGTATTTAAGTGTTTCAAGTCCTAAGATTATAGGTTTTAACGGAACTCCGTTTTTACTTACTCATCATAAAATTATGGAAATTGCACCTTCTATGCAGTCTTCACCACAAGCACTTGAAATGGCAAAAAGTTTTTTTGAAGGTTTAAGTTTTTCTGTAGAAATAGTTGAAGATAGAGTTGCATTGGTCACTCCTCGAGTACTTGCAACATTGATAAATGAAGCTGCATTTGCTGTGATGGAAAAAGTTGCTTCTCCTAAAGATATTGATAATGCAATGAAATTGGGAGTAAACTATCCGTATGGGCTTTTAGAATGGGCTGATCTAATTGGTTTAGATGTTATAATCGCTATTATGCAATCCTTAAGTGTTGAATACGAACAAGAACGATATAGAACTTGTGTTTTGTTAAAGCAGTTAGTTCGTGCTGGAAAAGTAGGAAAATCAGTAGGGCAAGGATTCTTCAACTACACAAACAATGAAGGTTAAGGTATTTTGCGATTTTGATGGTACCATTACTTTGAAAGATAGTGGCGATTTGTTCTTTCAAACATTTTCACGATTTGAACCTTTTCATACTGACTTACTAGAAGGAAGAATAAATGTTCGCCAATATTATGATTCAGTCGTTAGTGAATTACCGTTTCCAATAAATGAAAACCAACTCCAAACATTTATTGATTCACTCGAAATTGACCCATATATAGTAAAGTTTTTTCAGTTCTGCAAAGAGAATGAAATTGCAGTTACTATTGTCTCAGATGGATTCGGATTCTATATTTCTAAAATATTAGAAAAGTATTCTATAGTTGTACCTGTCATAAGTAATAAGATACTTATTTTAGAAACGGGGTATAAAGCAGTATTTCCTTATTCTACAGAAGGTTGTAAATGTTTTAGTGCTTCTTGTAAAAAGAATGCAATTCTTTCCAATATTTCAAGCGATGATTTAGTTGTTTATATTGGCGATGGTAGGTCTGACTATTGCCCTGTTCAATTTGCAGATGTCGTTTTTGCAAAAGGGATGTTAGATGTCTATTGTGCTCAAAATCATATTTCGTATTTTCCATTCAAGTCTTTCTTTGACATTCAAAGATTATTAGCGCCTTATCTTAAAAAAAACGTCAAAAAAACAAAACATTCTAACTACATTCAAAGAATGGCAATATTTTTGCGAGAGTAATAAAACATTAATTTGGAAAAACGTTGAAACCAATTATTCATACCATTTTAGTACTATTTATAGTTCAATTATTATTGAATACTATTGGCTATGCAAGTGATACAATTCCAAAAGATACGAATTCAATCCCTGTCTCTTCGCTCCGAACAACAAGAATAGCTTTCGTTGGAATAAATAGTTTTGTAATTCCTTCAAGAGAAGTTAGTTCAATCATAGCCGCAACTACGGACACTCTGGTAATTGCTACTACTGTCCAAAGTCAAATTCAAGAAGTCGAATTGCCACTTTTCAAAATCACGTTAAAAAATACTTCAAACAGCACAGAAATAACGAATACCTACCAAGGTAGTTCCGTTTTGTATACGGGATTAACTGAAGGTAACTACACAATAATCATTCAAGGTTTTGTTCCTTTACAATGGCAATCTGAACCGGTAATTCTTAATTTTGTTATTGACAACAAACGAGCAAAAGATTATTTAGGGTCAAAACCAACTGCAATTGATTCTCTTTCCGATACATCAAAACTTGCAATATCAAAGTATGAAAAATCTAAAGAAGAATCTACTGCAATACTTATCTATCTTATAGTAGGGTCAATTGTATTTTCTGGAATAGCAATCTTTATATTTATGTTTTTCCAAAGAGAAACAAAACCAAAACCAAAGAATGTAAAACCTGTTCTTTCTAAATCAATTACAAATTCCGCAAACAGTAAAAATTTTCCCTTTTCAGCAATTTTATCAATGTTTAAGAATTTTTCAATTAAAAGAAAAGAAAAGAATATACCTTCATTTATTGTCAAATCAAGTTTAAACGGAACAAATTCAAATGGAAGTATTGAAACAACAAAACTTCTACAAACGAAAGTAGCATTATTAGAACAAGAAATATCTTTGCTTTCCAAAAAAACAAATGAACTTTCAAAACGAAATACAGATATTCATTCTACTATAAATAAATTTGATGACCAAGACGAACAGTTAAAAGTACTTCAACGCCAAAAAGAATCAATTACTTCAACGTATCATTCAGAAGAAATGTGGTTGCCCAGCGATGAAGAGATTTCTTTTATGATGGATTTAATAGAAGGCTACGATTTAAATGCATTGAATCAACAAGGAATAGCAGCTGAAATAAAAGAAGTAGCTGATTCAATATCAAAAATAACAAGAGATATCACAAAAGTACTTATGTTGGAAACAGATAGAATTTCTTTGGAATCACGACCTAACGAAATTCAGGAAATTATTGAACTCACAAACAAAAAGTATAACAAAATCAGTTTAGAAAAAAATGTATCAATCAAGTTTTCTGCATTAACTCATATTCCAATCTTCTTGTTTGATTCTATCAAAATCGAAGAAGCTTACGACTATTTGTTGAATAATGCTATAAAGTACACATTTGACAATACCTCGGTGGCAGTTACTGCCTATATTGAAAACAAGAATGTAATTGTTACTATTACAGATCAAGGTCCAGGATTGAAAAAAGAAGATTTGTATGCAGCATTCACAAATGGAGCTGATAAAATAACCAAGTCAACAACCGACCAACAAGTCAAAGGAGTAAGTTTATGGGTTGTCAAGAAACTCATAGATGCACATAAAGGTAAAATCTGGGTTAAAAGTAGTGTTGGGAATGGAGCAACTTTTTCATTTTCGCTCCCAATA
>JBDNFX010000248.1:0-21448 GCA_041689575.1 Kapaibacterium sp. (SeqCode) | reverse complement strand
TGTTTGGTGCTTTGTCAGAAATGTTTAATTGAACATTTCGATACCCACAAGTAGAATCTGTTATACGAACTGTGGGAGGTAATGTATCTAATGGTTTAGTTAAGTCTTTCAAACCCATAGAACCTGCATACGCTGTCGAACCCTCTGAATTATATCCAATAGAATACACCGCAAATGGTTTTGATGAACGGAAAGCAGTAGCAGCTGCATCGAGATAAATATTCATTGAACCATATTTTACTCCATTTGTTGGAGTATCGAAAACTTGTTTTTCATTAATAAATTTCGGTGTAACTGGTATCCATACTAATTTTTTTGTATTAGGGTCTAACAATGAATATTCTAAGTCAACCGGAAATGATTCATCAGTATTTAGTTCCGTTACTACAACCCCAACATAACTATACAAAGATGAGACTTTTCCTATCATTTGTATTGTTTGAAATTGTTCCACTGGTACTACTTGGAATTGAAATGGATTTGTGCCGAATTGATTGTCATCCTCTTTAGAAGTTCCATACCCAGTTACAGTTACAGGTTTATCTGAAGAAATTAAATACCCTTTGTGGTTATTAGCTGAGGCTCTGTTGACTGGTAGTTCTTGCCAAGTACCCGTTGACCACGCTTGTGTTCCATCGGTACCAAGTTGACCTTGAAATGTATTATCGACTAAAATGGCTGTGTTTAATTCTTTTGAAAATACACGAGTTAAGGTTTGTTTTGACCTATACCCTGAAGTTGGGCTGGGCAATTTAGGAACGTAATAATTTTTACCCCAAGTTCTACTTGGAACAGGCATTTCAATAGCAGTGTTACAAGTTCCAGATTCTGGAATAAATGCACAAAGGTTGCCAGTTAATACTATAAAAGGTCTGTTCCCAACCAATTTTGTTCCTGTTAATTCACCACCGCTTTTACCAACTATAAAACTTACATCTCCTTCACTTAATTGTACTGAAGTAACGCTTCCTATACCAAGACCTGAGTTAGTACCTAATCTTCCACCAATTGTAGCGGTAACTTGAGTAGGGTTTGCGTCCTGTCCAATAATTGTAATAAAGCTTGGTTGTGGAATACCCATTACTGCAGTTCCTAAATCGACACTTGAACCAATTACATATTCTGTGTGTGTACTCGATTTAGGTATTGCTACATAACCTTCATTAAATTCTCTGTTTTTAAACCACATATACACTGCAATTGGTGCTGTTGATTTCACATTTATTGCTCTTCCACTAAAGAACTCTTTTTCGTTAGGGAAATTTGGAGTTCCATCTGGATCAGCATACGGAGCTACAAATTGGAAAGGTAATTGACTTTGAGGGATAATTGTCGGTTCGAACGGTTTAACCCTTACTTTGATTATTCCCGCTGGAAGTTGGAAATTGGATGATACCACTTTGATTTCTACATCAGCAGTTACTGGAGAATATAAGTATAACTCCACACCATACAAATTAAAAGTTTTATCCTTTGTTGAGTCAAGTTTTATAGGTGGAAGTGAAAGATAAAATTCAGTTCCTATATTATTTGGGGTGAACATTTTGCTAAGTTCATTAGGAGTTAAGCCAACATCCTGTGAGAGTGCTTTTCCTAAAAACAGAAAACTGCAGCAAATCAAAATGCAGATTGTAGTGAAGTTTTTCATAAGATTACCAGTAACAAGCGTGAGAGGAGTACAGAATAAAGTCTGTTTTTACATATTCAGAACTATAATATTACTAAAAAATAATGAGTTTTCAAAGAATTTTTGCCTATTTACCGAAAAAAATTCAAAATTTACATTACGGCTTCTTTATATTCTAACGAAAGAGTGAACGTTAAAGTTTCTTGTAACAACATTTTACCTTCTTGGGCAGACCAAAATTCAACATCTAAATTTGATTTTGTCGCTTCCGAAATGATAAAACATTGTGCATACGTTTGGGAAATTGGAACACATTCTATTGATTGTATTAACGAATGTCTTCTTCGGTCTAAACTTTCTGCAATTCTTAAAATACCCGCTAACACACTAACGATTTTTTTATCTTCTTCTGATAAAGATTGATATTCTAAATGTTTTTTCTTTGGGACTGATTTACGATGGTAACGGGCAATTAAAGCAATGATATCTGTTTCGTCGTTGATATAGCCAGGGAGGACGCAATATTTGATAATGTAATAACTATGTTTATGATGCAAATCAGGTGAAATATGGTATCCAACATCGTGTAATAACGCAGCGGCTTCTAAAAGTTCTCGTTCTCTATCTCCAAAACGATGGTATTCTTTGAGCCCGTCAAAAAGTTCTAACGATAGTTTTTTAACATGTTCAGAATGGTGAAGTTCTACATTGTATCGTTTACAAGCTTGATATACTGAATGTGAGCGTAGTGTGCTTAAATGGTGATATTTCGATAAGTCTTGTAGTTTGTCTATTGCATCATATATTATTCCTTCTCGGAGTGCAAACGAAGAGGCAACTACGCTTTTTATGGATACTACATCCAGAAGTTGTTCTAAAATTAATGCACCTGCAACTATGATATCTGCCCTTTTAGCATCCATTCCTCCAAGAGACTTCCTTTGCTTTATTGTCTGTGCTTCTACTATTGCTTTGACTACAGATTGAAGCTCTTCAAAGCTAACAGAAACATCACTAATATTGTCCGGCACATACCATTGTCGTTGATACAGACACATTTCAATAAGTGTTGTCAGCGTTCCAGAAGTAAAAATCACCTCGTCAAATGGAGTGAATTCTTGAATTTGTTCTAAAACGTGAGCCCATTCAGCTCGAATAAAGTGTCTACATTCTTCAATTTTTTCTAATGTTGTTTCTTCGTTTTCAAAAAATCCTCTTGTTAAACGAATTGTTCCAAGTTTAGCCGATCGAATAAAGATTGGTTCGCCATTTACTGCAACTATCGTTTCTGTACTTCCACCACCAATATCCATTACCAATACTTTTTTTGCGCTAACATCTATAGCTCTTGAAACTCCTTTGAATATTAATCGAGCTTCTTCTACTCCCGATACTACTTGCACTTGAATTTTAGCCTCAGATTCAGCACGTTCAATAAATTTATCTTTATTTTTTGCTTCTCTTACTGCACTGGTAGCAATTGCAATTATATGGGCTTTATGCTTTGCCGCAATTTCTGAAAAACGTCGCAATGCCCGTATCCCCCGTTCAATTGCATCTGGTGCTAAAGTATGCATATCTCCACCATTACTACCAGAACCTAAACGTACCATTTCTTTTACACTATAAAGTATATGAATGGTTCCGTTAGTGTCTATAGATGTAATAATCAAATGGAATGAATTTGTACCAATGTCTATTGCTGCAAGTGGAGTTGTCGTATCGAACGGTTGGTTCATTGGGGTAGTTTTTATTGTTGGTTGGCTTCGCCTTTAGATATTGTTACTCCATCTTTTGAATAGAGTACCTCGTCTATTTTCTGTTGATTCTTTTGTGGTTGTTGTTTGTTCATTGAAACAAAAGCTCCTTTTAGTAAACGGCGGAATGCTCCTAAGATAAAAGAAAAGGCAACTATTCCTACGACTACTACTCCAAGAAGAATTAAAAGGAAGATTTTCATACTTATTTTTTGATGGTTACGCAAAAATACAAATAATTTCAACGAACTGTTACTACCTTTAAAAAGATAATACTAAAACGTCAATAACGTCAACACGTTATAATTCAACTATAAAAGAAACGAATTAAGATGGAAATACATTTACCTACAGAAATGTTACAACTCTTGCGAAAGGCAAAATCGGTTGTTGTACTTACTGGTGCTGGTGCTTCGAAAGAAAGTGGACTTGGTACTTTTCGCGACAACGACGGAGCGTGGTCGAAGATGAACCCCATGAAAATGGCTTCCCCGGATGGCTTTTCTAACAATCCTGCCCTTGTGTGGCAATGGTACCGACACCGTCGTACAGAAGCAATTAAAGCCGCACCAAACCCTGGACATCTTGCATTAGTAGTAATGGAAAATAATTTCAAAAACTTTTCCATCTTCACGCAAAATGTTGATGGATTACACCATAGAGCTGGTTCGAAAAACGTTTATCAACTTCACGGATCTATTCTTACATATCATTGTTTCGATTGCTCTGAACCATATACGGAACCTGAACCAATTTCAAACGACGTACCTCCACATTGTAATAATTGCAAAGGGCTAATTCGCCCAAGTGTCGTTTGGTTTACCGAACAATTACCAGTAGATGTACTCCAAAAAGCAGAAGAAATGTCTAAAAATTGCGATATATTTATGAGTATAGGCACATCCTCGGAAGTTTTCCCTGCAAATACATTTGCTTCAATAGCACGACAATACGGTGCAACTACCATTGAAATAAATCCTAACGAAACGGCACACTCATCCTTGTTTACGTACACATTGCCTTATTCATCAGGAATTGTATTACCCAAAATAGTTGAAAACTTAAAAGAAATTTAGAAAATAGAAAAATATGATACTTGGTATTGGAACTGATATTGTTGAGATAAAACGGATTCAGGGATCAGTCGAAAATTATGGAGATCGATTTTTAAAAAAAATATTCACTGAAACCGAACAGGCATATTGTGCTGCTCGTGAGAAAACGTCTATTCTGCATTTGGCAGGGCGTTTTGCGGTGAAAGAAGCTTTTTCAAAAGCTATTGGAACTGGAATTAGACAAGGTTTTGTTTGGAATACTGTTGGCGTTGTGAATGAACCTTCGGGCAAACCAACTATTGAATTAACTGGGGTACTTTGGGAACGTTGGGGAAAATACACCATACACGTTTCTATTTCTCACACTGAAAACTATGCTATGGCTATGGTTGTAATTGAAGATACAGAATTGAAAGCGACAAATGAGTGAACAAGTTAGAACAATGTTTGCATCCATTGCTCCACGATACGACATTACAAATACGATTTTATCGTTGGGCATTCACCACCTTTGGAGAAACAAAGCGGTACGAATTTCAGGTGCATCTTCTGGAATGAAAGTGTTAGATTGTGCAACTGGAACAGGTGATTTGGCAATTGCATTTAAAAAAGCAGTAGGACTAAATGGTACTGTTGTTGGAACAGATTTTTGTGCTGAAATGATGGAAACGGCACCAGACAAAGCAAAAAAAGATAATTTACATATTACTTTCGAAGTTGCCGATGCAACGAACCTTCAATACGAAGATAATTCCTTTGATATTGCAAGTATTTCCTTTGGAATAAGGAATGTTGATGACCCCAGAAAATGTTTGCAGGAATTAGCAAGGGTTGTAAAACCAAATGGAACAGTGGTGGTTATTGAATTTGGGCAACCAAAAGGTTTTTTTGGTAAGCTATACGATTTCCATTCTCGGTATATAATACCATTTATTGGTGGGCTATTAACTGGTAACAAACACGCCTATACCTATTTACCAAAAACAGCCGCAGCGTTCCCAGCTGGGCAAGCCTTTGTTACAATGATGAAGGAAACTGGGAAATACCATTCCGAAAAAGCAATCCCTTTAACAGGAAGCATTGCCCATATTTACATTGGAAATGTTCAATCTGCATAAATTATTTTAGGATATAAAGTATACGTGAAACTCTTTTCAAGTTCCTTTTTCTTTTTAACAAATCGTTTATATTCAGGCGGTTCGAAATTTCTGCGTTTTACAAGATTTGTAGCCATTGGAAGTGTGTCCTTAGGAGTAATTGCCTTAGTATTGTCGTTCTCTATTTTAGAAGGATTCGATACCACAATTCGAACAACGGCGTCGGAATTTACCGCACACATATCGTTAGTTACGTTTTCTCGCCAACATTTCATCATTTCCGATTCTTCACTATCACTTCTAAAAGCACATTCAAAAAATATCGTTTCTGCAGACCTTGTTATAGAGCGTGAATGCTTAATCCAAGGGAATTCGAACCATATTGAAGGTGGGTTGTTGCGATCAGTATCAAAGGATACGTTCTCCTTACAATCTCCGAATTTTGTTTTCGAAGGAAAGAAAATTTTTTCATCAGCAATTGAAAAGAAAAAGGAAATAATACTCAGTATGCGAATGGCAAATAGATTAGATAAATCCATTGGCGATTCCGTATTGTTAACCTTAATAAATAACACTGATTCAAATCAATCGACAACATTTGAATATTATACAGTGATAGGAATGTATGCTACTGGAATGGCTCAATACGACAATATTGTAACCTTTATTCAATTGCACAATGCAAAAAAACTATGCTCATTACCTGAAAATGGATATACAACAATTGATATAATGGTGAGTAATATAGATTCTGCCCAAAGCACATCACAATCAATTGAAGAGTTTTTAGGATATCCTTTTTATTCACGAACAGTGTTTGAACTACATTCTTCAATATTCACGTGGATTGAACTTCAGAAAGAACCCATACCCGTAGTATTGAGTCTAATTTCTGCAGTTGCTTTATTGAATATTATCACGACATTATTAATTTCCGTTGTAGAAAAAACGCATTCAATAGGAGTTTTACGGTCGATAGGGTTACGAACATCTACTTTGTTACTTGCATCGATGTACCAAGGTTTACGATTAGGGTTTTTGGGAGCATTCTTAGGATTTTTGTTATCGGGAATATTCTATTATCTGCAGATAAACTTCAAAATCATTACCTTAAATCCTGAAATATACTTTATAGATCACCTGCCAATTTCCTTTGTCCCCGATAAAATGTTCATCGTTTTGGGAACAACCATACTAATTTCATTACTAGCTTCTATAGTACCCGCAATTGTAGTATCGAGAATTTCTATCGTAAAAGCTTTACGGTTCTCCTAATTACTAATTCGAAGGTCGAAAATATAGGTAAACAGCGAGTCTTTGGGTGAAGTACCTACTTCACTTGTATAGATGGGATTTGTAAACACCCCAACCATTTTTTTAGAATAAATACCTGCTTGTTCAAAGTGAGGCTCAAAAGCTTTCATAGAACTGTCTGTAGGCATTTCTAACCTGTTTCCTATAGATATAATGTAATAATCGATATTGTATTTTTTTAGAACCTCAGAAAGATTTTCTTCTTTTTTGATAGATTCAATCAATGCTTTGTCAGCAACTAAACCTTCGACTTGAAATACCGATTTTTGTAGAATAAACGCACTAAGTCCAGCTCTGTCCCCCATTGCAAATCGACCAGAAAGAGATGAAGAATCAACAAATTGTTTCATTCTTTTTGCTTCTTGGTAGATCGAAGTTTTTTGGATAATTGCTAATTGTTCTGTTGAATTTATAAACACATCTTTGTTATAAGTAAAAGCAGAATACATAGCATAAAACAATCCAAAACTTGCTAAAGCAATCAATGATGGGGTTCGAAGTTTATCTTGAAATTTTTCTAATGTGGGCAATGGAATAGACAACATCAAACAAAGCGAAAAGAAAGCACCAATATAATTTGGATATTGATACCACCACCACAAACTAACCCAAGGGCTTCGGAATCCGTTAGAAAGTAAGAACAGATAAGGGAATAATAAGAAAACTCCCACTATCCAACGTGACTGAACATTTTGCTTTTTAAAAGTGAGAAACCAAATCAACAATCCAACAACTATCAAAAATGAAGAAAGTTTAGAGCTAATACCTTCGTTTTTAAACAGCGAATATTCCAACGGTGCAATTTCAAAAACAAACCCTAGTTTAGTGAGTGATTTTGCCATTCCTGAAACGGGCAAAAAACTATTAAATGTTACTACATTCACGAACAAATAAATCAATAGTGGTGTTAGCCCTACAATTCCCCACAGGACCGTTTTACTATAGAATTTTTTGTCCACTTTCATTTGATACAAAAGGACTATCGAAGCAGAAAAAACTAACCAAATTGTATCTAAACGGGATAAAATTACCAACGAAGAAAAAATTCCAAACAATACTGCCGTTTTAGCATTCCAATTTTTTATGTTTGGATTTTTAAGTAAAAAATACCCCCAGAGCAGTGCCAAAGGTACAGTAAGAATAACTTCCATACCTGTAGTATTCATTCTGTTGATACTTAAGGTTATTAATGCTGCGAACAAAGGAATATACGGTGAATCGTTTGTAATGTGTTTCCCGATTTTTGAAAGCAAATGGAAACTCATAACACTACTCAGGCAGGCAATCAATGCTACAACGATAAAAAAAGGACTTTCAACACCTTGGAAAAGAAATGCTATTAAAGTAGTTACAAGTAGCCAAAGTGGATGGTAACCATTTGTTTGAGTAAAAGAATCAAAAGTAGATTGACCATTGAATGCGATATTTTTTGCAATTAAAACATAGTAATAAAAATCGTCCTCAAAAAGCGACAAATAGGCTCCATTATGGTACATATATGCACCAAAGAACCTTGCTAATACGCCAATAATGCCAATACTAAGTATAGCAAAGCTAATTCCATTTACCGTTTTTTTATTCATTCTTTACTTGTCAATTACTCAAAAAAATAGCAATGCCAATACTGACATTGCTATTATACGAATTAAATTCAAAAGAATTTAAAGGCTACTTTATTGCTGCTACATATCTATCGTTGATTCTATTCCAATCTAACAAAGACCAAACAGCTTGTAGATAATCTTTACGTAAATTTTGATACTTAAGATAATATGCATGTTCCCAAACATCAATACCAATAATAGGAGTTCCTTGCTCTATACCCGGTAGATTCATTAAAGGATTATCTTGATTAGGAGTTGAACAGATTTTTAAGTCCTTTGTAGTATTGTCAACGCAAACCCAAGCCCAACCAGAACCGAATCTACCAAGGCCTGCTGTTTCAAATTGTAATTTAACAGAATCAACAGATTCAAATTGACTTATCATTTTCTGAACTACTAGAAGATCGGTAGAATTAGTTTTAGAAACAATTGAAATAGGGCTCAAAATATCCCAATATAACTCGTGATTATAATGACCACCACCATTATTGCGGACAGCCGGATTATCCAACTCTCCACTACTATTTTTAAAAATATTTACCAAAGAAGAATTGTTTGGATTATCGTTTAAAGCTTTATTTAGATTATCAATATATGCTTGATGATGTTTGTTATAATGCTTATCCATAGTTAAAGCATCAATAACTGGCTCTAATTCATTTAACTGATATCGTAAACTGGGCAAAGTAAATGCAGACATAGTTTTCTTTCAAATTTTGTTTAAATGTTCTAATTTTACACGTTAGAAATTTTTTAATATTGTTTTATTAGAGCTATTTAACTTTTTTTAGAATAATAGATGATGTTGTAGAAAGGTCTTTTGCACGTATACCTTCTTCCAATTTTCCATTCGAAAGCAAGTAGGAACTTGTATACCCCATCGATACCATAAAAGTTCGGTGAATTGATTGTTCCAAATAATTTCTTTTCCTTATAGGTACTGAGAAAAAATTGTTCACATCAATTTTTTTTACGGAAAAAGTTGTGTCGACAGTATTTTTCGAAACCTGAATTACTAACCCTTGTGGAATAGTTTTATACCCTTCCGCGAGGTTGGGTTCCGATTGTAGAATTTCTGGAGTGCAGTATACAGATTGAGTTGGCGAATTTTCTATTATTGAACGTAGTAACACTATATACAAACGTTGTAATTTAGAAGCATCGAACTTTTTCCCACTTTCAAAAAGTTGAAGATGTGCCAAATACGTTTCAAATTCTTTTTCAGACTTCTTATACACTTCCGGGTACCACCGTTGGACCATTCGTGGGTACCACGTACGACGCAACAATTCTTTTTCAATAAGTACGATATCGGTTCTAATCCCTTCAATTTTCTGTTTGAACCAAAATGCTGAACAGAAATAATCCCATTGAGAAGAAAGTATAATACTGTTTTTTGGAATTTGATCGATAAGAATATGGGTATAGTCTTCAACCAGAGAATTATTTTGTTGTTCTACATCGTTCCAAAAATACCCAATACTTATGCAAGGAAGTAAGAAAACTACCATAGCTAGCCATTGTTTTGTTACTAGCCATTGAAAGAGTGTCATTCCACCCAGTATTGAAAACAATGCTATTGGAACCACAAAATAGGATTTAATATCTGGTATTCCATACGAGAAAACAAATGGGAGTGCAATTACAAAATAGAAAAGCGAAACCAATACAATTAGTGTATTCTTTTTCCATAGATAAAACAGACCAATGCCCGATAAAAGAACACCAATTCCTAATGTAGAAAGGAGAAGTTCCTTCCCAAAGAATAAAGCATTTGAAAAGAAAGTTTCTTTCGATTCGAACATCCAAACTTGGAATTGTTTACCGGATATATGGTAGTAGAAAGCATCGAAGGATCGAGATATTTCACCCCAGTTAAAAGGCACTTCTGAAAAAGAACGAAGTATAGGAACAGCATATACTGAACCAGCAAACATTGCAAGTACCACACTTACAAGAATATGTTTATAATTTTTTTCTTGTTTTAAATTGTAGATGATAAGGATTACATTTATTGCAATAGCAAAAAACACCATCGAACTATGCGACAAAACCGCTAATGAGGACAAATACGTTACTAAAAATGAATTCTGAATTGAAGGTTTTTTTGACCAATGAATGAACGATAAGAAGACTACAGAAAACGCAAAAAACTGAATACTGTATATTTCAAGGAATGTTGCAATTTCCCAAGTAGAAATAGAAAATGCAATCATCAATACTATTGAACTCGAAACAATATACCGGTAATACGGATTATATTTTTTTAAAAGATCTTCATCAACTAATCGAAGCAGACATAAATGAAGGGTAAATATTCCTAAAGAAACTATGAAAGAAGAAAAAAGATTTTTAGACCAAATAGTAGAAGTTACGTACCCAATGGTAGCATTCCAAACACCAGCAAACAACATAAACAAGGGTGAACCTGTAGGATGAGGAACACCAAATGTTGACATAACGCCTAACAATTCCCCATTGTCAGTAAACACAATAGAATGAGCCGACGTAAATGCATAGACTACAAAACTAATTACACCACAAAGGAAAGAGACTATAATTTCAAGTTGAGAAAATTTCTTCATTGAACAATATAAAAAAGCCCAGAACCTTAAGAAAAAGTACCGGGCAAGAAACGAAAATCAATTAAAATTAATTGCTACTTTTTATAAATGAACTCCAAGCATAATCCTTAGGAGTAGAACGCCCCTCTAATGCCAAATCAACTAAGTATTGTGCCGCTGTATCTAATACCCATTCAAAATTTTCTTCTTGAACAGAAGATTTTTCTGCATCAGGCGCTGGATTTAAAAAATCAATCGCATAGGGAATACCATCTCGAACAGCAAATTCTAATGTATCAAAATCATAATCTAAAGCAGTAACTAATCGGATACAATAGTCTTCTAATTGAGCAAGACGTTCTTTGGATGGAGTAAATTCAGCAAGATACCGTAAATGATGAGGATTTCTCGGTTCGTACGGCATTATTTTAATGTATTTTTTTCCTATGGCATAACAACGATAATATTCGTCGAAGTCAATACCTTCTTGAAGTATCATAGTAATATCACTTGTTTTGTCGTAGGCTTCAAAAAATTCTTGTGGAGTGTCACATTTGTATACGTGCTTCCAACCACCTCCATCGTGAGGTTTTAAATAAGCTGGGAAACCTACATAATTAAACAATTCTTCCCAATTCAAAGGATACATCATATTTCTCATAGATTCTGATGTTGTTGAAGGGGGATGTTGTTTTGAAGGTAAAAGAACTGTTCTAGGAACTGGAACTCCTACTTTTTCGGCAATTGCACAGTTGAAAAATTTATCGTCAGCCGACCACCAAAATGGATTATTCACAACTTTAACCCCTTGTAGAGCAGCAAACTTAAGCATTGCACGATAAAAAGGAATATCTTGGGAAATTCTATCAAGAATGACATCGTACTTTAACAAATCGTCTAAAGTAATTCCCCCAGTTTTAATAAATTCTGCAGAAACTCCTTCCACTTCCAAACTGTTGATTCTTGCAACAAGTGCAGGTGGGAACGTCTGTTCCATTCCAAATAATAAGCCTATAGTTTTCATAGAATTTGTTCGCTAAATGTGGAAGAAAGTATACCTGTTCGTACTAATTACAAATATAAACAATTCTGTAATTCATTATAGTAAAAAAATGTAATTCCTCAAATATATTTTTGGAAAACTGTAGACAATACACGAAAATTGGGGACTATGAGTCATTTCCGTGTTCTCATTTTCTACAAATTGGTTACAAGAATGAAACAATGGTCGGACGGAATATACCTTTTACAAACTTTTGAATTTTTCAGAACTGGGTGTTGGTTATTAGTGAATGGAAACGAAGCAGCTGTTTTAGAGTTTCCACCTTATAACTCTTCATTTGAACAATCGCCTGCAACGGTTGCCCTAAAAGCAGTGAAAGAATTAGGTGTAAGGTTAACTTATTTACTTTGTTCTCATTCACACCACGACCATTACAGCACCAAAACAATGAAGGAGTTTCAAAAGGCATTTCCTGAAGCGCAATTTGTACTTCAAGAAGGTTTTAAAAATGATGTTGTTCTTCCAAAAAATAATATTCAATTTTTTCAAAATCAATATATTCTCTATATTGATGGTGAACCTTTAGTGCTTGAACACGCTCCGAAACATTCAATGACCGATACAATGGTTATTTTCAAAGGTTCCGTTTGCACAGGAGATTGGGAATTAAACACATTAATTTCTTGCCACGACGATAAACCAAGGTATGCAGTTCCAACAAAAGTAAAGTTGGAATCTATCGAAAAAATGTCTCAGTTCCAACAAAAATATGGGTATTATATCCATACAATTTATTCTGCACACGCAAACGATTTTAGGAAAGATATTGACTTTACTTCGTTAATGGAATCGACAAGTTCTCCATCACTTCCGTATTAAATATCAATCTAATTTCCAAATGCAGCAAAGAAACGAATACCTACTTTAAACATAGCAATACTCACAAACCAAAGTAGTAATAACCAAAGTATACTTAATCCGAGCAAATAAAAATAACTTTCTACATTCGTACCTTGTGTTATGATTAGTGCAGGAGTAGAGGCTAAAAATTGGAACGGAAGGTATGAAAACAGTTGTTCTATAGTTTTAGGAAGGGCAGAATAAGGGATCATACTTCCTGATAAAAACCAAATTGCAATGTCTTTCACAATATGGAATGTCCACGTTTCATCAACCCAAAACGCTAAATAGGAAAGCAGCAACCCCATTAGAATATTTACAACTATTCCTACAAATACAAAAGGAACAGCAAGAACAATATTCCAAAAATTTATAGATACTGAAAAATAGTAAAAAAACGGTACACCAATGATTCCTACTAACAACAATGTTCCAACTAAGGTAGCAATTCGTTCTGCAACGGAAGAAAAGACAACATACCCTATATGAGAAATGGGTTTTACAATGTATTTACTTATGGTTCCTAAACGAATTTCGTCCGAAGCTGTCCGTTCTGACTTGCCACTTTTAGTAATTGAAGAAATTATTCCTGCAAAGGCAATGTAAACCAAAAGTGAAAAATGTGAAAAAGTTCCTATTTGGAGGGGAGTTGTTGAAGATTCGTAAACTGCATTCCATAAGAACAACTGTACCACGACTCCAATGCTTAATGTGACAAATAATTGGAACAGAAAATTAAATCTATATTCTAAAGCAGTGCTTATACCAACTCGCAACACTGCCCAATATTTACGAACTAACTCTTTCACCGAAGTGCTAGGGCTAATTCTATAATTTCTTCTGGAATTCCCGAATGAGAAGTTTCTGGATTAATAGCTTGATTTAACGGTAAAACTGTAGGAGGTTGACCCGTATAAAATGCAGTATAAAACCCAGAATCTACATTATTAAACATAGCATCTTTTACCATTTTGTATGCTACCCAACTTGCACGAAGAATATCTGTTACAGCAGTTTTGCCACCACGTTGAAAGTAACTCATATCCACTGTTCTAATTTCTCTTTCAATATTCCTTCTTCTAAAAATTTCTTCAAGAATACTTCGAACCTCCAGAATGCTCTTGTCAAATGCTTCGGCAATAATAATTCTTGTATCTCTATCTCTTTGCTCAATCATAGTAGCCATTTTTTCAAAGTCAATATCTTCTCCTGGCTGAATCATATGCTCGGCACCTGCTGCAATTCCCGAATAAACAGCTAAATACGCAGAAGCAGCACCCATTGATTTTATAAGGTATACTCTACGATGTGCAGAAGCAGTATCTCGGATCCAATCTAACATTTCTAAGGATTTATCTAATGCACTATAAAAACCAATAGAAGAACCGTAATTATTACAAACATCGTTATCAATAGAACCTGGAACAAAGAGAATTCTAGTTTTATATCCACGTTCTTTTATAATCTCATTCACCGTATTGGCTGCAGCAAGTGAACCATTTCCACCACAAACAAAAAGATAATCAAAATGATTATCGTGCAAATTTAATGCTATTGATTCTTGCAAATCTCTACTAGTTTCTAAATTTGGAACTCGTTGAGTTCCTAAAATAGTACCACCTGTTGTGGAAATACCCGCAACATCTAAACGATCTAGCTTTCGATATTTATTTTGAATGGCACCTTTCCACCCATCTAATACTCCCCAAACAGAAGTTTCGGGCTTTAAATAAAGTGCACTACGAACGACAGCTCGGAGAAATGAGTTCATTCCTGGAGAGTCACCTCCACCGGTTAAAATAGCTAATTTCATCAATTTTCCTAAAATATAAAGAGTTAACAACGATTCTAAAAGGGTAATAGTACCCTAAAATATGAATTATTTTTAAAAATAATTTAAGACTGTCGATACAAATTCAAAAATTCAACGCCTGATTTCCAAATATCTCCTGCACCCATTGTAACAATTAAATCGTTTGGTTCAGCAAGTTCTAGGAGCAAGGATGTAATCTCAACTTTATTTTGAACATAATGCACATTACTGTGTCCAAACTTTTTTGTAGCGTTCGCAATAAGTTCGCCATCGATTCCTTCGATAGGGGCTTCTCTTGCAGGATAAATATCTGTTAAGATAACAATATCTGCATCATCAAAGGATTTTCCAAAATCTTCGTAAAAATCACGAGTTCTTGTAAAAGTGTGGGGTTGAAATACAGCAATAATTCTGTTTTTGGGCCAACCAGTCCTAGCTCCTTTTAACGTTGCTTTTACTTCTGATGGATGGTGAGCATAATCATCAATAACTGTAACAGAATGTACAGTCCCTTTTTTCTCAAATCTGCGGTACACTCCTGAAAATTCCTCCATCGCAATTTGTAACTTTTCAAATGGAATTCCCATTTCGAGACTCACCGCAATAGAAGCAAGTGCATTTAAAATGTTATGTAAGCCAGGTACATTTATCCTTACCTCACCACAAAGGTCACCATTACGCAATACATCAAAAGTAGAAGTATTTTCCTTGTATCGAATATTTCCTACTCGAATCATAGCATGACGCGATTCGCCATAGGTTATAACTTTTTTCTGAATAGATGATAGAATTTCCTTCACTCCTGGGTCGTCTAAACACACTACAGCAAAACCGTAAAAAGGAACTTTATTTGCAAATTCTATAAATGCTTTTTTTACTTCATCAAAAGTTTCATATATATCTAAATGTTCCGCTTCAACATTAGTTAGTACTGCTATTGTTGGTGATAATTGTAAAAAAGATCTATCGTATTCATCTGCTTCTACAACTGTCCAAGAACCTTTACCTAACCGTGCGTTCGTTCCTCCAAAACCACTCAATTTTCCTCCAACAATAACAGTTGGGTCAAAATCGCCCTTCATTAGTGCTAATCCACAAAGAGAGGTTGTAGTAGTTTTTCCATGCGTTCCAGCAATAGCCAAACAATAGTTCAATCGACTTACTTCGGCTAGCATTTCTGCTCTTCGAAGCATAGGAATATTTTGTTCTGTAGCAGCAATTGTTTCTGGATTTAAACTTGGCTTTACAGCACTTGAATAAACAACAACTTCTGCACCAATAACATTTTCTGCTTTATGGTCAAAATATACAGTTGCACCTTTTGCTACTAAACCATCTGTTATATCCGATTTTGATAAATCTGAACCACTAACAGTAAAACCTTGTGAGAGTAAAATTTCGGCTATGCCAGACATTCCAATTCCGCCAATTCCGACGAAATGTATATGTGATATGCTTGAAAACATTGTATATATGTATTTGAGATTTTTAAATTTTCTTGTCAAATGTACTAAAAAAATACAACTTTTTTACGTGTTTATCGACTTAAAGGAGCATTGAATCAAAACAATCAGTTTTTGAACCCAGAAATATTTTTATGAAAACGCTCCTTGCACTTACCCTCTTCTTTGGATGTGCAATCAATTCCTTCGCTCAATTTTCCATAGCAACACAAGCCCATAATCGGACTTCTTTCATAGGCACTTACCAAGTTTCAGATTCTTGGAAACTCCACACAGAAGCTCAATTCCGAAGAGAAGATGTTTTAGCCATTACACCGCAACAATTACTTTTAAGAATTGCAGGACTTTGTTCTTTGTCTAAAGATGTTTCTGTCGGAATTGGTTTGGGTAATATTCACGCACATCCGTACGGCGAACAACCAATACCTATCACTTTTACCGAACATCGCGATTGGCAACAACTTCAATTTGCTTCAATAGTAAACGATGACATTTCATTAACAAATCGATATCGGTTTGAAGAGCGTTTTTCACAAAGTGCAGAGTTTTCTACTTCAGATAATCAATGTCGACGTTTATATGATTTTGATTTGAACTATAGAATTCGATATCGATTCGTTTTGAAACTTCCACTTTTCGAAATCGGAATTACTAAAAATCGCATTTTTTCTTTAAATAACTATGATGAATATTTTGTGAATTTTGGACCAAATACACATAAATACATTTTTGAACAGAACAGATTAGGTGCTTGACTTAATTATCAAATCGATAAACAATTCCGAATGGAAGTTGGTTATATGAATCAACTAATTCACAAAAGGAATGGTACAAATTTGGTAAGCAATAATACGTTAACATTAACATTATTCCATAATTTTATTTAAGGACAATATGAATCTAACCCTCCATAAAAAAAGAGCCTTAGTTTGTGGCTCTACACAAGGAATTGGTAAATCTATCGCCGAATTATTCGCTTCAATGGGTGCAGAAGTCATCCTTTGTGCAAGGTCAGAAGAATCTTTAAAAGCAGTTTCTTCGTCATTGCCCTTTATAGATGGAACGAAACATTCATATATAGTCGCTGATTTTTTAAATCCTGAATCTTTAGGAGAGAAAATTTCTACCTTTTGTACTACATCAAACAAACATTTTGATATAGTTATTAATAACACTGGAGGACCTGCTGGAGGTCCCCTTCTTACTGCAACAAATCAAGACTTTTTGAACACGTTTTCTGCTCATTTACTTTGCAGCCAACAAATAGCACAAGTGGTAGTTCCTCAAATGAAAGAACGTAATTTTGGTAGAATTATCAATATAATTTCAACAAGTGTCAAACAGCCACTCGATGGATTAGGCGTTTCAAACACGATTCGTGGTGCAATGGCATCTTGGGCTAAAACACTGGCAAACGAAGTAGCTCCTTTTGGAATTACAGTAAACAATGTATTGCCCGGTGCTACTATGACAACACGTCTTGATACAATCATAAAGAAGAAGACCTCTCAATCTTCAAAAGTAGAAGAAGAAGTTATATCTGAAATGATAAAAGAAATCCCTACTGGCCGTTTTGCTTTTCCTGAAGAAATCGCCTTTGCAGTTGGATTTTTAGCTTCTGACCAAGCTGCTTATATAAATGGAATCAACCTACCAGTAGATGGCGGTAGACTTCGTACATTGTAAAAAACAGATTGAAATTAAGATATTTCTAAATGTTCATTATATAAATTTTTTAACTTATGCTTCTCCAATCATATTCGCAACTATTTTTGCTGAACTTATTACTCCAGGCAATCCAGCACCGGGGTGAGTTCCAGCACCTACAAAATAGAGGTTGGGAATATCTTCACTTACATTGTGAGGTCTGAACCATGCCGATTGTGTCAAAATTGGTTCAACAGAAAAAGCACTTCCTAGGTAACTATTTAATGTGTCTTGAAAATGAAGAGGGTCAATAGAAAACTCAGTAACTATATGTTCAGAAAGATTTGGCATATATCGTTCTTCTAAATATTTTACTATTGCATCTCGGTACGGCTTTGCTTGAGTTTTCCAGTCAGTTCCATTTTGTAAATGAGGAACTGGCGACAAGACATACCAACAATCACAACCTTTGGGTGCTAAGCTGGGGTCTGTAGCCGTTGGACGATGTAAGTAAAGAGAAAAATCTTTTGGTAAATCTTTTGAAGCAAAGATTTCTTCCAATAACTCTCTATATCGTGGACCCATAATTATTTCGTGATGGGCTATGTCTTCATACCGTTTGTTAGTACCAAAATACAGCACAAATAACGACATAGAATACTTCAATGATTCATATTTTTGATTAGTATTCACCGTTTTGTATTTAGAAGGTATCATCTTCATATATGTAAAAGCAACATCTGCATTACTTACAACAGCATCGAAAGGTATAAAACGACGTTCTTTCCCTAAGTAAACACCATCCGATTTTCCAGTTATTTCACTGACAGATATTTCGTTCACTTCCGTTGATAATAGAATTGTACCACCAATATCGGTAAACAGCGATCCTAATGCTTGAACCAAAGCTCCTGTTCCTCCCATAGCAAACCATACTCCCCAACGTTGTTCTAAGGTATGGATTAATGCATAAATAGAAGTAGTTTGAAAAGGGTTTCCCCCAACTAACAAAGGGTGAAAAGAAAACACTTGCTGTAAACGTGGGTCCTTGATATATTTACTTACTAAATCAAAGACTGAACGTTGGGATTGTAATTTTACTAAATCAGGTAAAACTTTAACCATATCCATTATAGTCGTAAACGGCTGGTCTATTAACTCAAAACCTGTTTTGAAAATTGCTTCAGTCTTTTCAAAAAATTTATCATAACCAGCTACATCATCTGGGTTAAAACGTTTAATTTCTTCACGCACATGTTCTCGGTTGCCAGTATAATGAAACACCGATCCGTCTTCAAAACGTATATTGTAGAAAGGGTCAATTTGAACTAATGAAACATAATCCTTAGTTTTCTTTCCACAAATTTCGAAAAGTTCGTCTATAAGAGAAGGTGTCGTTATAATGGTTGGACCGCCATCGAAATTGAAGCCATCTTGTTTCGTAACATAAGCTCTTCCCCCTAGTTTGTCCCTTTTTTAAATTATGGTTACCGAATGCCCTGAAGCTTGTAAACGAATCGCAGCCGATAATCCACCAAATCCACTACCTATAACTATTATTTTCATATTTTTTCTCTTAAAATTTCACTTTGTCATATAACGAAGAATTGATTAAATTAGTTCTGATTACATTGAAACGAACAACGTTTTCTCATTTACAAATAGTACTCAATAAAATTTTTGTATTATTGTGATGTATCTGTCAAAAAAAATGACCTCAAAAACAACCATTGAAAATGAAAACGGTTCAAATACCTGAAAAGAAAGAGCGAGTATACTTACTCGACTTAGCACGTTTTCTTGCTATGGTTTTTATGATGCAAGGTCATACCTTAGATTCTCTCGTTTCACCGAAGGATCTTGACGTAACAATGTTTCCTTGGAATATTTGGCATTCTTTCAGAGGATTAACAGCTCCAGTGTTTTTAATTATTTCTGGTGCTGTTCATGTATATGTTTTAAAACGTTCAGAAGAAGGTAAATTAACAACTGACACCCTCAAAAAGCGAATTCGATGGGCAATAATCATAATGATGATTGGGTATCTTCTCGTATTTCCAGCAAATAGAATGTATGATTTAATCTATTTAGATACTAAAGGATGGCAAGTTTTTTTTCAAGTAAATATTCTTCAGTTAACAGGAATTTCCTTAGTTTTATTACTCTTTGTAGCAATACTAACTCGTTCTGTCAAAACCTTAGGGTTAGCCTCCTTCATTGTTGGTATTTGCATAACCGCAATTACTCCATTTATGCAATTCATAGATTGGTTTATATATCTACCAGAAGGAATTGCTGCATATCTAACCTTTTCTCACGGGTCTATATTCCCAATTTTCCCCTTTTCGAGTTATTTATTCTTCGGTGTTGCTTTAGGTTCGTATTTAGCGGATATCCACGCTAAAGATTGGGCAAAAACACTTAAAAAATTAACATTTACAATCGGCATTCCATTATTTATAGTAGGTGTAGGTTTGAATTTTTTTCAAGCGTATTTAATGGGAACTGATTTTATAGATTTTGGCAGAAGTAGTGCGGGTTTAGTAATAACAAGGTTAGGAATTGTTTTAGGAATTTTGTCCTTTCTTTCGTATATTTACCCCCTCGTGAAGTCTTTCGATCAATATACTATAATTTTTAGTCGAAAATCTTTGTATATTTATGTAATTCATTTAGTTTTACTCTATGGTTGCACTTGGTTTCCGAGTATCGCACGTTTTTACCCGCAACAACTACCACTTTGGGTTGGATTGACCTTAGTGCCAGTCGTAATTTCAATTACACTTAGTTTTGTAGCCGTTATACACTTTGCTGAAAAACGGTCTGGAAAACTTATAAATACTTTACGGTTTACACTTATTGGGTTTTTAATTTATATGCTTTTTTTACAATTTTAACTAGCTTTCAATATGTCAATTTCAGAAAACACACTTGCTCCAAATTTTACAGCATCTAAAAATGGTGGGGATACTTTATCTCTTTCCGATTTACAAGGGAAATGGGTAATTCTCTATTTTTATCCAAAAGATAATACTTCTGGTTGTACTAGGCAAGCGTGTGAATTTGAAGAAAACAGTAATAAAATTAAGGCAAAAGATGCTGTTATTCTAGGTATAAGCCCTGACTCTGTGAAATCCCACGATAAATTTGTGGACGATTTTTCTCTTTCTTTTCCATTAGTGAGCGATTCTGACAAGTCAATATGCAATGCGTATGGAGTTTGGGTAGAAAAATCGATGTATGGAAGAAAATATATGGGTGTTGAAAGAACAACAATCATCATTGACCCCACTGGAATGATTCAAAAAATTTACCCAAAAGTGAAAGTTCCAAATCATGTTCAAACAGTTATCAAAGACCTCGAACATCTTCAATGAAGTATTAAATTTGGATTCCTGAATTAGAAATCTCAGTAAATTTCGCATCAAAACCATTATTTAGATAATTTAACTAATTTTTTCTTGACCTCCATCAAGAAAAACTTAGGTTTTACAAAAAAAAAAGAACCTGCTTGACATTAACACATTTTTCCCGAATTTTTTTTCAGCTATTACTTCTAACTATTCGGAAGGTGACGTATGAAAGTGAAATGTACAAGTCAAAT
>JBDNFX010000247.1:0-3873 GCA_041689575.1 Kapaibacterium sp. (SeqCode) | reverse complement strand
GATGAACAACATCGTTTTGGAGTTGAGCAACGCGCACAACTTCGTCAAAAAAGTTCCGTTGTTGAAAACAACAAAGAATTGTTCCCACACATGTTAGTTATGTCGGCAACACCTATACCAAGGACACTTTCTTTAACAGTATTTGGTGATTTAGATATTTCTGTTTTAGATGTTCCTCCACGTTTTCGAAAACCAATTATTACGAAGGTTGTCTATGATTCGAATCTTCAGTTTAGTTACGAATTTATTCGTTCTGAAATAAAAAAAGGTCGACAAGCATACATTGTTTTTCCTTTAGTTGAAAAATCGGAAAAAATCAACGCTAAATCGGTTGAAGAATACTTCGAATTACTTCAAGAAACTGAGTTTTCTGAATTTAGATGTGGGCTGTTACACGGACAAATGAAATGGGATCTTAAAGAAGAAACTATGAAGAAATTTGCCTCAAACGAATATGATGTTTTAATTTCTACAACAGTTATCGAAGTTGGTATCGATGTTTCAAATGCTTCGGTGATGCTTATAAATAATGCTGAACGTTTTGGACTTTCTCAACTTCACCAATTACGTGGGAGGGTTGGTAGAGGAACCGAGCAATCGTATTGCTTTTTAGCAACAAAAGACATATCTTATTCTTCTACTATGACAGAATCAGAGTTTTCTTCAAAGAAATCCTTAGAAATACGTCTTGAAGCTATGGTAGAAAGTACTGATGGGTTTAAAATTTCAGAAATTGATTTGGAATTACGTGGTCCCGGTGATATATTAGGGACTCGTCAGTCGGGTTCCCCTCATTTCAGGGTTACCGATATTGTAAAAGATGTACAGTTTATAGAAACAGTTCGAACCTTTGCTTTTTCATTATTAGAACAAGATCCTCATTTACGGAAACCAGAACATTCAATGTTGAGAAAAGAATTAAAATCTCGTTTCGGCACTGAAACGTTCATAGTTGTAGCATAAAAAAATAGAATGATAGTTACTCGATCAATTATACCTAATTTATTAACCTTAGCAAATCTGTTTTGTGGATTTACTTCGTTGATTCAATCTGCAAATCATAATTACTATGAAGCTGGGTTGTTTATTCTTCTTGCTGCAGTTTTCGATATGCTCGATGGTATGGTTGCTCGATTAATAAACTCTACTTCTGAATTAGGTGTAGAATTAGATTCCTTATGTGATGCAGTTTCTTTTGGTGTTGCACCATCGTTTATGCTCTATTTTGCAATGTTACGTCCAATGGGTGATTGGGGCATTCTTTTGGCGTCCTTACCTGCTTTAGCTGGGGTTTATCGATTAGCTCGGTTTAATATTCAGGTTACAAGTTTTGAAGATAAAGCGTATTTTCTTGGGATGCCTATTCCTGCTGGTGCTTTAACAATCAGTTCCTTTGTTGTTTTCTTCGGTGTTACCGAGATTATTCCACTGGAATTTCGGCTTCAATCTGCTATTGCGGTTTCCATTGTTACTTCATTAGCAATGGTTTCGACTATTCGATTTGACCATATTCCTAAACCAACACGAAAAGATTTCAGACTTCGCCCTATTTTTTTCCTATTCTTTTGTCTTTCCTTTGTTCTTATAATTGTAAGCAGAGGAGAATTCACTTTTCCCGTAATGTTGTTCTACATTTTGGTTAGTTCTGGTAGACATATCTATGCTATGTTTTATACTCGATTCAGAAAAGAAATTGACGATGAAACTATTGAACAACCTTCCGAATCCAATCCTTTCGACGAAGATTAATCCTTACTAAAAAGTAATATGATCAATTAGTTTTGTTGCAGTTAAAGACTCAACGGAATTATTCTTTTCAAATGAATGTGCAGCTCGGTTTTGCAAATACGCTCCTAATCCTGCGGCTTTGAATGGTTCTACTCCTTGTGCTATTAAACCTGCAATAATTCCAGTCAATACATCACCTGCTCCACCTGTGGCCAAACTTGGTGCGTTCGCTGGTAGCCAATATTCTTCTTTCCCGTTAGAAGTAATTGAAGGCATTCCTTTCGTGTGGATTACACATTCTAACTGTGCAGCAAGTTCACTTGTTTCTTGAATATAGTTTTGAATTGTTTCACTAAATTCTCCACCTTGTAATCTATTAAATTCTCCTAAATGTGGAGTTAAAACTACATTTTTAGAATAGGTGTTGTCTTTGTCAATTGCAAGTAAACCATCTGCATCTACAACTATTGGTACTTTTCTATGATAGTTTTCAATTACCCTTCGTGATAGTTCTTTTGATTCATACGAAATTCCCAAACCCGGACCAATTGCTATAACGGTAGCTTTGTCCAAAAATGGTTTCATTTCTTCAAAACTCACTAAGGTCATATTCCCGTGGTGTTGCGAAACTATGGTATGAACCATAACTTCTGGTTTAACAGCCGGGTGACGGGAAGTAGAAATAAGTGTTACTAAACCGGCACCTATGGAAAAAGCGGAATTAGCTACTAATACTCCCGCACCTAACATTGAAGAAGAACCAGCTATAACAACTACGTTACCGAGGTCGAATTTCCACACATTTTTTTTCCTTTTAGGGAAGAAAACTCTTATGTCTTCATTTTCAAACATTGATTTATTGAAAAAAGTAGCATCTATTGTCTTTCCAACTAACAGAGGAATCACTTTAGGAGTAGGCAATTCTATTGACGCTGCTCCTGAGACCAATCCCTTTTTTAACGCCCCAATAGTCAGTATTTCTGTTGGCTTAAAGTAACTTTGATGCACTTCACCAGTATTAGTATGTACACCCGTTGGTACATCTATCGCAATTTTATTTATATACCTACATTTTTCGATATACTGTAGTATGTTTACTACAAAACCATTTAATTCATTAGTTGATTTTAGACCAATTAAACAATCAATGCACGTAGAAGCATTTTGATCAATTGTTTGTAAATCTTCTTCTGTTTGTAAATGAATAACACCCACTAATGTAGAAGCAATTTCAAAGTTTATTGCAGTTTCGATACTCATAGAATCTTTGTTGCCGTACCAAAATACGGCAACAGTAGTATTCTTTGAAAGTAGTCGTGCAATGGCAAAACCATCTCCACCATTATTTCCTGTTCCACAAAAAATATGAACCGTTTTTTGTTGAATATCAATAGAATCAATTTCTTTACAACAATTCATTGCCACATTTTCCATTAACAGCAGCGACGGTATTTTATGTGTTTGCCTTACATAATTTTCATACGCAATAGTTTCATCAACTGACAGAATTGGAATCATAATTGGGGGAATGAAGTTGTAGAAAAAGTAATAGTTTTCATCATTAACGGAAAATATACCAAAGGTACTATATACGACTTACAAATCCACATTCTATTTAGGAAAAGATTACAATTAGGAACTTTCAAATCGGAATGACCTAATCTGTCGATTCTTTTCGTACATTTATTTGAAAACTATACTAATTCAATCCTTTTCCGTAATTTGCAGAAAAACAAAACAATAGAACAAATAATTTGAACACTCTCACACCCAAAGAAGCACTTAATAAAGCATTTTTAAAAGTAAAACCGACAGTTGAAGAAATCAACAATTTCAAAGCTGCTTTGAAATTATTACGTTTTAGAATTAGTGTTAATGAATCTGAAGAATATAACAAAAATATCGTCCGAGATTTTTTCAAAGAAATTGCTTTCAGTAATTATAACGTTAATACTTCCGAAAGAATAGACCTTTCCATTGCTGAACTTGGTCGTAACTTAGTAATTTTTGAAGTTAAAAAAGAAAGAAAACATACATCGTTCCCTCTCCCCTTGGAGAGAGGGAGTTAGATTGCTTATGGTTAGGGAGAGGGTGTTAGATTGTTTTGAAGTAAAAATAAAAAACGGACAACACCCTCTCCCCTTG
>JBDNFX010000246.1:0-3823 GCA_041689575.1 Kapaibacterium sp. (SeqCode) | reverse complement strand
ATAGTTTTCTTTCCATTGTTGTCATTGCTTCAACGAAGGGAATTCCCATTAGGTTTGATCTTTTAAAAGGGATACTTAATGTCAAAGCGCTTTTTTCACATATTTCGGTCAAAGACTCATTATAAATTTCGGAACAATTTTGAACTTTATCTATAAAATCTGAATGATACATCATTTGATCTACTGGATTTATTCCGGTGTTGTTACTATGGTCAGAAATTACAACTATATCGTCAATTAAAATTTTTGATGTTAATGTCTCTACCGCGTCAAAGGAAAGAATTGCACGAATTCCCAAGCGCCCTAAAATATGGATTGGATATAAAACTTCTTGAATCATATCCATAGGAACAGAACGATAAGAAAAAGAATATAAAATAACTGGTATGTTTTCAATAGTTGCTTCGTAAAAAACTATTGAGTTCTCAACAGGTATTTGCTCACAATGAGGAATTTCTTGAATTTGTATTTTTTGGTGAATTGAACCAATATACGATAAATCTAAAATGTTTGACCCCACAAGTAAACAAATCATTGGGTTCGACTTTATACGTTCGGAAACATATTTTGCCGATTCGGTAATTTTATCTTTTAAGTGCATATAACCTAGCGTTCTCCAAATATTCCAGTACCAATTCGAACTAATGAAGCAGATTCTTGTAGTGCTATTTCATAATCTGAAGTCATTCCCATCGATAAATGATGTAACGTAATTTCAAAATCAGTATTGATTTTATCTTTCAACACAACCATACTTTTAAACTCTTTCCGAAGTTCTATTTCATTATCGTCTAAAGCAATTGGAATGGTCATTAAACCATCGACAGTTAAATTAGGTAATTGTACTATTTCCTGTAGTAAAGTGAAAACTTCTTCTGGAGATACTCCACTTTTCGAGTATTCTTTTGAAGTATTCACCTGAATAAAGATAGTGATATTTCTGTGATTTTTAACGGCTTCTTTCGAAATTTCTTTTGCTAATTTTATGGAATCAACTGTTTGAATTGTATGTATAAATGGAGCAATATACTTTACCTTGTTCGATTGTAGATGCCCAGTAAAATGCCATTCAATTTCCGGGCATTCTTTTAATAATTCAGTGTGTTTTCCAATTAATTCTTGAACATAATTTTCACCAAATCTTGGAACTCCTTTTTGGTAACAAAATAGAATCGCACTTGAATCTTGTTTTTTACTTATTGCAACAAGATTTTTAGAAATGGATGCACCATATCTATTCAAATTAGATTCAATATTTGTAATATTCGAAGCAATAGCCGCTGTATCAATCATTACGTTTCGTTAAAAGTGCAACCGATTCAATATGATAAGTTTGTGGAAATAAATCAATTGCTGTTAATGCTTCAATTTGATAATTATTTAACATTGCACAATCTCTTGCTTGAGTAGTTGGGTTACAAGAAACATAGATAATCCTTTCAATACCTGAACTATTCAAGTACGATATTAAATCTGGATGTGACCCAGCTCTTGGAGGATCAATAACAGCAACAGTTGGCTTAGCTTGAGATTCTAAATGAGCTAATGCCTGTTTTGAATGCAAATTCATTGCATAAAATTCAGCATTTTTAACCGAATGATTTTGTGCATTCCTCTTTGCCTTTACAATTGATTCTTCGGAAAGCTCAATACCAACAACATTTGAAACATTTTTTGCAATTGGTAAAGTTATCAATCCTGTACCACAATACAAGTCCCAAGCAATTTCTTCTGGTTTGAAATTTCCGTAAGAATGCACAACATCTAACAAAACTTCGAATTGTTTTGGATTGTTTTGAAAAAAAGAAAATGGAGATATTTCATACGTAAAACCAGAAATAGTTTCTTTTAATGAACCACTACCAATTTGACGAATTATCTCACCAAATGCAACACCTGATCTGGTTTCGTTTACGGCGTGAGCAATTGTTGTGTGTTCATTAAAGAAAGTAGATGCAAATTCGGTAAAAATCCATTCTACAAAACTTTCTTCATCTTCATTTGTAACTGGAGAGGTTAATACTATAATAAAATAATCTTCTGTTGTTTGAGATTTTCGTAAAATTAGATTTCTTAAAAACCCTTCGCCTTGTCGACTATTTCTTGCAGATAATTTTAGTTTACGGCACTGAGAATCTACAGCTCGAAGAACTTTGTTTGAAATTTCAGTTTGAAGATGGCATTGTTCAATTGGCAATACCTTATCGAATCTACCGGGAATATGTAACCCAAGAGCATAGTTTTATCTTCAATTTTTTCATCTTTTAGAATTTCTTCTTCTGTAAGCCAACGACTTGAACCAAATGAAAATTCCATTTTATTTCGATATTCATATTGTGCTTTTGAGCCAATAGGAGTATCGTATCTTTGAACTTCCAACTTATGTAATCGTTCAAAAGAATCTTTAACATGTTGGGCTTTCCAACGTACTTGTTCTGAATATTCTAATTGTTGCCAAGAACATCCACCACAAACCCCAAAATAGTCGCAACGTGGAATTATTCTATGAATTGATGGTTCTAGAATTTTTTTAATAGTTGCTTCTCTGTGTTTTTTTCGTTTATGAGTAACCTCTACTTCAAGTTTGTCTCCGGGAATGCCACCTTTTACAAATATTACTCCTTCGTCATCTCTGGCAATAGAAATACCTTCAAATCCAATTGCATCTATAGTTACTATTTCTTCAGTTCGTTCTTTTCTTGCCATAGGTTCTTTTTAATTCTTCGAATCATACTACGTATAGTTAACGATTCATTGTTAATTTTTAAAATCAATATTATTCCAACAAAAGCTACTATTATATCAGCCATCCACATTCCTAATTGAGGAGACATCATTCCTCTATCTGCTAATTTTTCGCCACCAATTAAACAAGCCCAAAAGAAAACATAAAAGCCTAAACTAATTGCCGCACTTATACCGAAATTTCCTTTTCTGGTAGAAATTCCCAATGGACATCCTACCATTACAAATACTATACAAGCAACAGGAAGTGAGTACTTTTTATGAATTTCTACCAAATATTGTTTTATTCTATTTTCTCGGTCGTTTACTGTTGAGTTTTCAGATTCTAAAAACATCACTAATGATGATGTAATTTCTGAAATCTTTTCTAATATTATAGTAGTTCGAAAAGCTGGTTTTGAAATGGTTACCGAATCTTTACCTGCAAATGGAGATATATAAAGTTTTCCATTTACTAAAAGGTCATAATGGCTATTTTTAAAACGATCAGCTCTCGTAATTGCAGAATCACGTTCTTCTGTGTTTTTATCCACAATCACCTGCATATCTGAAATTCTCATTTCTCTGTCCCCTCGTGAGAACATATCTCCGTCAGTTTCTTCTAATAAAAATCCAGAAGTTGACATTGCAATTTCGTGGAAATCAAAAGTTATCTTCCGGAAATCATTATAATTATTCTGTTTTACTTGATGAATTTCACCATGAGAAAGTTTAAGTATAATTTGATTATAATCTGATGTAAAACGAAGTTGACCAGAATCAGCTGATACTATGTTCATTTGGTATGGTTTCGTTCTATCATAGATTGTTACATCTAAAAGCAACCCAGATGCAGAATCGGTTTTCCTTGCAAGAATTGAATACCCTTCAATTTGATTCGAAAATTGTCCTGCTTCAATTGCAAAAGTCGGCTTCTTACGTTGAATATCGCCCATTAACAATTTTGCTCTATGATTCGATTCGGGCAGAACAGAATCATTAAACCAAAAAAGTCCTAGTGTAAGTAAACAACCAACAAATAGTACAGGAATCATCATTCGAAATAAACTTGCACCACCTGATTTTATAATGTCAATTT
>JBDNFX010000245.1:0-4088 GCA_041689575.1 Kapaibacterium sp. (SeqCode) | reverse complement strand
CGGTTCGTTGTCGGTTACTGCAGTTTCGGTACAATGAGGTATAACGTTTAGCAACTACAAGTAGTTGGCGATTTTCACCACAAATGTTAATGTGGAGAACCAATGTTTGATTTACCACAAATGTGACCGAGGAGCAGTGAACCGCCAATTTTGCCAAGCCAGTCTAAACCGTAACTTTCCGTAGAAAAGTTTATTTCCTTTTGGGTCAGGTTGTTTTTGAATTTTTCCAATTGAAAATTTCCGTCCTTGTCAAAACAATGCGGAAAGTTTATTCTCAATGCTTCCGAATCCTTATTTGGTACTTTTATGTCGGTCGTTATTTTCTGTTCACTACTCATAAATTGTTTTAATAGTTAGAATTTCTACAATTTTATTTGTTTAATTTACGGGGAAAAAATGATATATCAATATTCTTTTCAGAATTACTCAACTTTCGTTGCTTCTTCTTCTCGTTCATTTTTTATAAAGTCTCGGATTGGTTGGAGGTGTCGAATAAATAATAATGTTGCAAGGCAGATAATCATCCACTTTAATTGGCTCATTTGTTGAACTGGAACGAGTAACATAATTTCGTTAAATTTTTCTGGAGCAGACAAAACTAACAAAACCGATCCAAGAATTCCACCCATTGATGCAACGTGAATATTTCTACGGATAACGGCATACGTTGTTAAATACATAATACTCCAAAGGAAAATTCCAATGGGATAGACTAACAACAACACACCAACAGTAGGGGCTAAACCACGCCCACCCTCCCATTTAAGCCAAGGATTGTAATTGTGAGAAAAGACAGTAAAAACAGCAGCAGTGGCAATGGAGGTGAAATTTCCATCAGATAGCAGAATTGCGATATAAACGGCTAAAACACCCTTACCGATATCTAAGAAAGCGACAAGAATACCTACAAACTTATTCCCCGTAACATCGTACGAATTCATAGCTCCTACGTTTCCAGAACCTTCGTTGACAATATTTTTTTTACTAACCAATTGCACAATTATTTTTGCAAATGGAATAGACCCAAGTAAATACGCAATAGCAACAGCTAAAATTCCACCAAAAGTATATATCATATTCTAAAATAAACGTTCTGAAAACTCTTTACCACTATCGGTTTTAACCGCAATAATATGCAAATCTGCACCACTTTTTTTGTGCTCAACAATAGTATATTTTGAAGCTTCGTCAGGTGAAAGTGCTATAGGTAAGGCTGCCATACTTTTGGGAGCACCAAAAAGGAACGGAGCAATAAATAATTGAAATTCGTCAATACAAGCGGCTTGTGCAAACGAAGAAATTACCGATCCGCCACCTTCAACTAACAAATGAGAAACAAAAAACTGTTCCGATAAAATACCTAAAAGTTCAATAATTTTGAAAGATCCATTTTTATGCGTAGGAACACTCAAAACACGAACACCCAATTTCCCTAATTCTTTAGCTTTTTCTGAATTTTTCATAGAAGAAGCACAACAAACAATTGTTTTGGAATGTTCTGTATCGGTAAAAATATGGAGAAACAAAGGCAGGGTTAGGTCTCTATCGAAAACAAACCGAAGTGGGTTTCTACCTTTTAATTCTCGGACAGTAAGTTGAGGGTTGTCAATTAATGCAGTTTGTTTTCCGACAAGAACAGCATCGACTTCTCCACGTAATGCGTGAACTTCTTTACGGCTTTCTTGCGAAGATATCCATTTGGAAACTCCACTCGAACTAGCAATTCCACCATCAAGGGATTGAGCAACCTTTACCGTAACGTATGGTAAACCAGTGGTAATATACTTTTTAAATCCACGAATAATCCAATTAGCTTCTTTAGAAAGTAACCCTGTTTCAACTACTATCCCTGCATCCTTCAAAGTTTGAATCCCTTTACCAGAAACTTTTGGATTAGGGTCAATTGCACCAACAACAACTCTTGAAATATTTTGGTCAACAACAACAGGAGCACAAGGAGGGGTTTTTCCAAAAACAGTACAAGGTTCTAAAGTTAAATACATTGTTGAACCTTCAGCAGATTCTTTTAAGGATTGAACAGCAATTATTTCTGCGTGAGGTCCACCGTAGGCTTGATGAAAACCTGAACCGATAATTTCATTAAATCTATTAATAATCACACAACCAACTCGCGGATTAGGGCTAACATTCCCCGTACCTTTCATTGCTAATGAAAGAGCTTTTTTCATCCAATACGTATCAGTAGTGTGTTTACTCATACTGCGAATAAGTTAATAGAAATAATATAGAAATATATGGAATACAATAGATGAGAATATTTAATACAACGAAATAGTAAAATGCTTTTTAAGACCTTTTAAAACATCTTCTAAATGTAAACCCCTTGAACCTTTCACTAAAGTATAGGTTCCTTTAGAAAGTACAGGAATTAATGACCGAACCAACATAACATTCGAAGTAAAATGTTGAACATTTTCGGTTTTTTCATTTAGATTTTCAAATACAACTTTAAACTCATCTCCAATAAGTAAAATTTGGTCGCAACATTGTTGAGCATATTCAAAGATAGCTTTGTGTTCATCAACTGATGCAATCCCCAATTCACGCATATCTCCGAGAACGGCAATTTTTTTTCCAGTATTAGGCATTTCCTTTAAAGTTCTAAGTGCCATAAACATTGAAGCCGGGTTTGCATTGTAACAATCGTTTATTACATAAAAACCTGCGTATTCTTCCAATACCATTCGAGCATACCCAGAATCGGTAACTTCTGGTTCAAAAGTTTCTAAGCCCTTAATGATTGAACGTTCTGTTAATCCTAATTTTAAAGCAATTGCTGTAGCTGCAAGTGCATTGATCGCAGATGCCAAACCTATTGAACGCAACTTTCCAGAAAAACTAACAGAACTATAGGTTATGGTTACAGTGGGTTTGAAATTTGTGTCAAATTGAACCTTGCCTTTAACATTCGCACCATTTGTAAATCCGAAACTTGTTGTAAGATCTGAAGCGTTACTATATTTTTTTAAACGTTGATCGTCGGTGTTAACAAATAAATGGCCATTAGTTGAACGCAAAAACTGAAACAACATAGTTTCTTCTTTTTCAACACCATTTAAGTCTATAAATTCTAATAAATGTTCTTTGTCAATATTTGTAATCAAACCGTGGGTAGGTTCAACTATTGAGGCTAATTTTTGTATTTCACCATAGGTATTTGTTCCAATTTCCACAACCACACAGCTATGTTGTGGCGAAATATTTAACAAGGTCATTGGAACTCCAATGAGATTGTTAAAATTTCTATAGGTTTTCAAAACTGAATATTTTTGGGCTAAAATATAAGAAGTAAGTTCCTTAGTACTGGTTTTACCATTGGACCCAGCAATTGCAATAACAGGGATAGAAAATTTTCGACGATGAAAATTTGCTAACTTACCTAATGCTTCTAAAGTGTCGTCTACAATGACAAATGAAAAATCTGGGAAATCTCGTGCCATTGCATCTTCATATTTTCTGTTTATGAAAATAACAGATGCATAACTTTGAATTGCTTTTGGAATTGAATTATGTCCATCGTGGTTTTCACCAACTAAGGCAATAAAGATATTATTCTTTTCTAAAGATCTTGTGTCAGTTGAAACACCAACAATCCATTGATACGATAAATTTCTACAATTCTGTGAACCAAAAAGAGTTTTGAGTTCACTTGGTAAAAATTCTGTTTTATTTAAAATACTTGACTCCGCAGTCAAAGTAGTTTTATTTTCAGATGATGTATTAGAACGATTCATAATCGACTTTATATTAATGAGCACTTACTTTAATCAATTTCAGTGCCAATTAACAAAATCAGACTGAATATTAGAAATGTGAACCAATCCATTTTGGCAACATTGCTCGCCAAGTAGGCCAATCGTGAGTCCATTCATTATTCCACATTTCTACGAAATTTGGAATTCCTTGGTATCCTAAAACTTTTGTCATATCCCAAGAACATTGTGGTGCTTCGTACGAACCAGAACCTGTTAAAAAGTAAATATGTTTTTTACTTCGTAACAAATCTAAATGCGGACCAGAAGCAAGGTTCTTCATATAATGCATAGGAGAATTAAAATAACAATTAT
>JBDNFX010000244.1:0-3492 GCA_041689575.1 Kapaibacterium sp. (SeqCode) | reverse complement strand
ATATTGATTAAGCTACTGTATCAAGAAGTGACAATTTATAAATGAAAGATTATACAACCATCTTGCATCGCCAACCTCTGTTCGTTTTCTACTAGAATTATATATCTTAGGGTTAATGGACAAAAACGTCGACATCTCCTATTTCTACGAACAAATGAAAATTACTATTAATTCTATACTATTAATTCTACACTATTATGAAATCTATTTCTATTAACTGTTTGTTGTTCTTAATGACTTGTGTGTGTTTCGCTCAAAACTTGCCACCGAAGCAAGCGTATCCGATGACCGTGAAACAAATTCACAGTGGGCATAGTTTAACCGATCCATTGTTTTTTCCCCATTGGCCCGGTCAATATGTCAATCTTATAGCAAATGTGAATTCTTTACAAGGGTGGCAGTTGTTTGACAAAATGGTTGGCAAATCTACCGTTCCTGGTTCTGCTCTGAAACAACGGTGGGAAGACGAGGTTGGTTTCGATTCTCCTGATGCGAGATTGGATATTGCAAATTGGGAACTTCTTTGTATTACTGAAAGAGTACCTTTAAATTTTGAAGGTGGTAATTCTCAACAACGGTATTTAGATGGAATTCAAGAGCAGAAACTACATCTGTCGTTATTTCTAAATAATGCTTGGAACAATGGTAATAATGGGAAGGGTACACCAACTTTGTTATGGACAACGTGGACAAATTTGGACAATAGTAATGGACCATGGCGGGAAATGTTAGATATTCAGGGTGCTGAATTTGAGCGTATGCAAGATTATGCAAATGAAAACAAACCAAGTAGTTCACCACCTGTATATATTATTCCTGGCCATAAAATGATGGCAAAGTTGTATGACGATATTCAAAATAATAGAGTACCGGGTATAACGAATATAAATCAATTTTTTGGCGATAATATTCATACAAACGAAATAGGTGCTTATGCGATAAGTATGATTCATTATGCGTGTGTTTTTAATCGTAGCCCTGTTGGTCTTCCTAACAATCTACTTCCAAATGCTCCTCAAGGAACACCAATTCCTTCTCCTGAATTGGCTTTGTACTTGCAAACAATGATATGGAATGTAGTAACAAATTACCCAAGAACAGGAATAACTAGTACTCCATCAAGTGTTGAAATTTTACAAACGGAATTTTCGATTTTTCCGAATCCTTCATCTAATATGTTAACTGTAGAGTTTCAGAATATAACTACTGAAAATCAAATTTGTATATACAATTCATTTGGTAGTATTGTGTACAAGGGAGTGGAAAATACTATCAATGTAAAAGAGTACCCAATTGGAGTTTATCTCGTTAGAATTGGAAATGAACAAAGAAAGTTTGTTAAAAATTAGTGGTGAATAAATGAAAATGTATTATGTACTATGTATCGTTGTAACAACAATTGCACTATTTCTTCCTACAAGGGGTATAAGTCAAACGGCAGCAAATCCTTCCGACCCTGTGAAAGTGTATTACATCGAGTTAAACGATGGAACTAAACTAATAGGAAACATACTCTACAGAGATTCAATTCGTATTGAGATGAAAACAACGTTGATAGCAAAACTTGACGTCCTTGTTGCGAATATCAAAAAAATAGAAGAAATTGATGAATCAACATTAAAAAACGGTGTTCGTTGGTTCCCAAACCCACATTCAAGTCGTTATCTTTTTAGTCCTTCAGCTTTAAATTTAAAAAAAGGAGAAGGGTACTATCAAAATACAATGTTAGCATTGAATTCATTCAATGTTGGGATAACAGATAACATCTCCATTGGTGGTGGTTTGGAACTAATATCGACAGTAAGTTCAATCACTTCTGGTGAATTTCAACCTATTCTCTTTATAACACCAAAGGTAAGTTATGAAGTAACCGAAGATTTTCACGCCGGAGCTGGACTGTATTATGTTAATACTCCAAATATTGATTTGGGAACTCGAAACGGAAGTGGTTTGGCTATTGCTTACGGAATTGGCACATATGGCTCAAAAGATCATAATCTCACTGGAGGATTGGGATGGGGGTTTGTGCAAGGACAATTTGAACAAAAACCAATCATCACCGTTTCTGGAATGACAAGAATCTCTGAAAAAACAGCATTAATTACCGAAAATTGGTTCATATCGAATGATAACTACTATAGTGTGTTTTCTTATGGCGTTCGATTTTTTGGCGACAACCTTGCCGTAGATCTAGCATTTGTCAATAATAAGGACATAGCGGAAGTTTTTATAATCGGTTTCCCTTGGGTAAGCTTTGTCGTAAAATTTTAAAGAATTGATAGATTTAGAACATTCGAAATTTTAGATTCATAACTTTGACAACCAAAACATAGTGCTTCGCTTTGTCTAAATTTTACTATTTTAGTAGTAGCTACTCTTAAAATTATTTGTATAGTTTGATATGAAATATTTTGCTCTGTTTATAGTTGTCTTTTTGTCGCTGAATGGTAGTGCATTTTCACAAGATGGATTCCAAAATTATCATCAAACTTCTCAGTTAGGGTTTGCCTCGCCAGGTGCGTTCCGTTATGGGTTAAGTGGTTACGATAATCCTGCAGTTTTAGGCACGCTCACTAATAATGACATACTTTTTTATACAACTCAACCAGATAGAAATTTAAATGGTTTCCGTCAATGGGGGCTATTTGGTGGTTTCAGTTCTGCCTACGGAATGGGGATGTTGCTCGGAGTTCATCACGAACGTTTGGGGAATGATAATTCTACAACATATTCTTTTGGGGGTGGAAGTGGTGGACAAACTTTTTCGTACGGATATAACCTAGGTTTTGTTCAAAATGAAGGGTCTACATTCCAAAGAAATTCTTTTTTAAAAGTTGGAACCTTGTATCGTCCTTCAACAATGATTTCTTTTGGAGCACACGGTACTTCTACTATAGTTCGCTCAGATAGGGTGATGGAATTCGTTGGCGATCTTGGAATTCGTCCGTTTGGAACGTCGTTCATTACTCTTTTTAGTGATGTCGCTTGGCGAAACAAAGACTTTACGCAATATGATGGCAAAAGAGGATCTATAACCTTTAGCGCCGGTGGAGTAATTGAACCTTTAGATGGTTTACGAATTAGTGGTCGCTATTTTAATACTGAACAACTTTCTATTGGTTTACAGGTTTCATTAGGCAATATAGGCGTTTCTACTCAATCTACTCGTTCTACTGCTTCTGGTGGTGATGGATTTTTAACCTATGGAATACGAGCAGGAGGACCAGACAGAACAATGGCGACTGCAGAACCAACTTACGAACATTATCGGTCTATTAATATGGGTGGAGGATTGACCTATCAACGATATCAAGTTTTAGATAACTCACGAACTTTATTAGAGTTTTTAGAGCAATTAGAATTAATCAAAAATGATGAAAATGTAAAAGGTCTTGCTTTAAACCTTTCTGGTATGGGAATTCCTCGAGCTTTACTTTGGGAAGTAAAAACAAAGTTAAAGGAAATTAAGGCGAAAGGTAAAAAAATTGTTGT
>JBDNFX010000243.1:0-4177 GCA_041689575.1 Kapaibacterium sp. (SeqCode) | reverse complement strand
AGAGAAGAAAACAACCTTGCACCTGATTTTTATAACTTACCTCCTGGTGTTTCTCCTCCGAGAAATCTTAATAATCTCGATTTTAACCAAGATATACGTTTAAACGAACAATCTCTTTCCATAAAAGTAAACCAACTTCAATTTGGCGAAGAACGTATGGCTGTTCGAATTTGGTCACTTCCATTAGATTTTCTTTTTTACAAACAATTAAAATTCTTTCTTCACGGCGATGGTTCTATGCCCGACAATTTCGTTGCTGGTTCAACTCCTCAAGCGTATGGATTTATCCGTTTTGGTACGGACAGTGCAAACTTTTATGAATACCGGGTTCCCCTTACAAGAGGATGGCAAGATTTAGGTATTAATTTAGAAACCTTGGCCGCATTTAAACAATTACGCGATTCATTACAGTATTTTTTACGTCAAGAATACAGAATTCCAGGAGATGAAAAAGGCGTTTTTGTAATTCAAGGGAATCCTGTGCTTCAACGAGTACAATTTGTTGGTTTTGGAATAGGGAATCCTCAACAACGGTTTCCGAACGATTTAACCACAACTATGTGGGTGAATGAACTTCGACTCATTGAACCACAAACTTCTAACGATTGGGCTGGAGTTGGATCGTTAGATTTAAAAATTGCCGATGTTGGAACAATTAATGCTTCGTGGCAAAAAACAAATCCAAATTTCCATAGATTAGAAGAACGTTTCGGAAATAGAGTTGAAACATCAACTTGGAATTTGTCAACTCAATTTGCATTAGAAAAATTCTTACCTAAAGATTTCAGAGAAACGAGAATTCCTTTTGTGTATAAACGAACTGAATTTACCGAAGATCCTCGTTACCTTGCACAAAATGATGTCAATCTTATTGAAGCAGCTAAAGCTGCTGGTGATAATGCCTTGTTAAATGGTGCAACTACTGAAGAAGCAGCTACTCTAGAACAACGAGTACGTACCTCTTCGCAAACGGTACGTGTTCAAGACAACTGGGCTATTACCGGATTCCGTTTTGGAATACCAACTAAAAATTGGATAGTTAATTCTACTCTAAACGCTCTTACATTGGGGTATTCGTATGATCAACAATTCGAACGTACAATTGTGGTCGAAGAACGTTTCCAATGGACGTGGAATTTCACTGGTGCATATACAATTAACATTCCACAGATAGCTACATTTTCTCCGTTTTCCTTTTTAGAGGGTATACCAGGACTTTCTGCGTATTCCAAAACAAAATTTTCGTTGTTACCGTCAAATTTTTCAACTACAATGTCTGTTCGTAGATCTCGAGTAACGGAACAATCTAGATTTTTATCGTTTGCCTCACCAGTAATTCGTGATTTTATGACCCTACAAACGGCACAATTTACTTGGAGAATAGAAGAAAATGGATTTTTAAATCCAGTGATAGATTATAATGTTACCACTGGTTCAACTATGATGCCTTTTGAATTAGAAAACAATATACGACAACGTCAAAATTCTGAAATTCTGAATTCCATTTTTGGTGGTGCTGGAAAACCTATAAACCTTGGTACACCAACCATGCATACTCAAAATATTACTATAAATTTCAGACCAGTTTTACCGAATTTTTTTAATATTAATAATTACATTTCTACAACAGGTTCGTTCCGTACTACCTATATGTGGAACGATCCTCTCCAACAAAACCAAGCCATTAGTGACGTTTCCAAAAGTGCTCAATTTAATAATGCAATTCAAGTAAATAGTAATATTAAGTTGAAATCATTTATTGAAAATATGTTTGGAATTAAACCAGTTCCTGCAAATAAAAAAGACACTACCGACAAATCAGTTATAAATGTTATTGGTAATGCACTAAAAGCAGTGTTTGTTGATTATGAAACATTTATACTTAACTTTAATCAGAACAACACTGCAAATACTATGGGTGTCATGGGTGGAAATGGAATGACTAATTTTTGGGCAAGAAGTCCAACCTTCCGTGAAAATAATCCTATTTGGGGTCCTTCCTTTGCTTATCAAATGGGGTTAACTTCAAATCCGCACGGAAATTTACGTTTTTCTCCATCATCTTCATTTCCAATTGTTGGCTTTGAAACAGATTTGGGTATTCGACCTCGAAATGCTGTAATGCAAGATGTGTTTTCACAACGTTCAACTTTAGAATTCCGTACTTCACGTCCACTTTGGACTGGTGCAAATTTAGACTTGAATTGGCGCTCTGAATTTGGTTTTGGAAGGAACCAGACATTGATAACAGATGCTGATGGAATACCTGAAATATCGAATAAAATACTAACCCAACAAATTAGTAGGTCGTATCTAATGTTGCCAACAATCTTTTTCTTTCCCAACAATACCGTTGGGAGAGTTGTGAACTTATACCAACAAGAACGTGTACTAATTGTCAATACTCCCGGTTTGGATACACTACAAAAAAATGCGTTAATTCAAGACGCACTTTCTACATCATTCCGTGAAGGATTTGAAAGTTTAAATTTCTTCACTAGTGCATTGCGTTCAATAATGCCTAATATAAATTGGACTTTCCGATGGGATGGCTTAGAAAAACTTCCTATATTAAAAGACTACGCGCGGAGAATATCCTTGGATCATGCCTATATTTCACGATATACTGAAAATGTACAAGTAACGAATATTGGAACAATTGTACAATCGCAGAATGTTAAAATGGAATTTTCTCCATTTCTATCATTAACCTTAGGTTTCGACGAGAAAAAATTAGGTGGAAACCTTACTTCCACTTTACGGTATAACACCTCGGTTGAATATTCTATGTTTGCAGCCTCGAGAGCAACTGTACAAAAAACTACAACCGATGACTTTTCTTTCCAAATGAGTTATAATATGCGTGGATTGAAATTCCTAATGTTTGATGTTGCCAATGATTTAGAGTTCTCGTTTATTACTAATTATAAATCTCGAATAGGTTTCACCTACGATGTCAATGAATTTGAAGGTGAAGACGGTCGAATATTAAACGGAACTATCACATTTCGAATCGAACCTCGTATCCGTTATAACATTAGCCAAGTTGTTCAAGCACAAGCATTCTTCATTCACGAAAGTACTACAAATAAGGGAGCTGCACAATCTGGGTTTTCGAATACACAATTTGGTGTTGATATTCGTATGAATATATCAGGTGGACGTTAAAACACTTCAATATTACCCGAGAATTACTAAACCATATTTATAGTTTCTTATGAACGATCAAAAAATCTCTTCTTTTCAAAACGAAAATCGACAGTTTAGTCCTTCTTATGAATTTACCTCCCTTTCTACTACTACAACAGAATCTATAGAACAACTCCAAAAACTAGCTGATACAAATATTGTGCAATTTTGGGAAGTACAAGCGAAAAAATTACATTGGTTTCGTTTGTGGGAAAAAGCCTTTCAATGGGATTTCCCTTTTATGAAGTGGTTCGAAGGTGGGAAAACAAATCTTTCCTATAATTGTTTAGATATTCATTTGGGTACAAATAGAACGAATAAAGCAGCTTTAATTTGGGAAAGTGAACCAGGGGAAGTTCGCACACTTACCTATCTTCAATTGCATAGAGAAGTTTGTAAGGTTGCTGAATCTTTACTTCAATTGGATATTAAATCTGGAGAAGTTGTTGCAATTTATATGGGTAATGTGCCTGAAGCGGCTATAGCTATGTTGGCTTGTGCGAGAATTGGTGCAGTGCATAATGTGATTTTCGGAGGCTTTTCCGAAGAAGCGCTCAAAGACCGAATGAACGATTCAAAAGCAGTTTGCTTAATTACACAAGATGTCGCTCAAAGAAAAGGAACATATTTGCAGTTAAAAGAAACCGCAGATTTAGCACTTCCATTTTGTCCAACAGTTCAACATTGTATAGTTTTTCAACGGAATGCATCTATTCTTACGAAAATGATTTCCGGCAGAGACCACTGGTGGCACGAATTACTACACGGAAAGAAAGGAATCACTCCCGCCGTTGAAGTCGATTCAGAACACCCACTGTTCATACTATATACCTCAGGTTCTACAGGGAAACCAAAAGGCATTTTTCATACCACTGGTGGGTATGCTACTCAAGTTCGATATTCATTTGAAATGGTATTCGATATTAAGGATTCTGATGTATATTTCTGTACTGCTGATGTCGGTTGGATTACTGGTCATAGCTACATT
>JBDNFX010000242.1:0-1602 GCA_041689575.1 Kapaibacterium sp. (SeqCode) | reverse complement strand
TCTTCGCCACAAATATATGCTCCAGCACCTTTGTGAACAATTATTTCCATTGAGTAATCATTTTTAAAGGCTTTTTTCATTCCTTCGCCAATGTAACCAGCGGCATAGGCTTCATCAACAGCGTTTTGCATACAAGTTACCCACTTGTGGTATTCTCCACGAATGTAGATAAATGCAGTTTTGATTCCCATTGCATACCCTGCAATGAGGATTCCTTCAATAAGTTGATGAGGATTATATTCGAAAATTTGTCTGTCTTTAAATGAACCGGGTTCAGATTCATCACCATTTATAGCTAAGTATTTAGGTTTATCATTCCCCTTAGGCATAAACGACCATTTCATCCCGGTAGAAAAACATGCTCCACCTCTTCCACGAAGATTCGATGCTTTCACTTCAGAAATTACTTCGTCGGGTGTCATATTTACTGCTTTTCTATAAGCATCATATCCACCGTTTTTCTTATATACATCTAATGTATGGAGATTCTCAATTTTTGGTAATACGAGATGAGGTCCTGTTTCAAACATAGAAAATATTTCCTTAAAATTCAATTGAGTAAAGAGAAACTATCTATTGAGGCAAACAAATTTACGGTTTTTTTTTGAATAAAAACAATTGTTTTTACGGAATAATTGCATTTTGATACCAATATCTGCAAATCTGTTGCGTTTAGCAACAATCTTAATCATACTGTTACAGATAAATGAGTTTACTAGATGCTATCATTATTGGAATCGTTCAGGGATTATCTGAATTTATTCCAATATCTTCTACTGCACACATGACATTGGTCGGATCAATGTTAGGGACAATTTCAAAGGATAACCCTGAAGTTTGGACTGCCATACAAGGTGTTTTCCAATTAGGAACTTTAGTTGCTGTGTTTATATATTTTTCTTCAGACCTTCGGCTAATTCTCTCTGATTTCTTCAACCAAAATTACTCTAATAGAGTTCCAATTAAAAAACAATCTACTAATTCTCTTTTAGGATGGTATATAGGTGTAGGTACCATTCCTATACTAACTATTGGATACGCACTAAAAAAACAATTGTCTGGATCCTTTACAAAAGATCCAATTGTAATTGCAACATCATTGATTTCACTTGCAATAGTATTATTAGTAGCTGAACTAATTTCAAAACGAAATAGAACACTTGAATCAATAACGTTAAAGGATTCAATAATAGTTGGATTTTCGCAATGTTTAGCATTAATTCCAGGTTCATCTCGTTCTGGTACGACTATAACAGCAGGTTTGTTTTTGGGAATGACAAGAGAAACCGCTGCACGATTTTCTTTTCTTTTAGGTATACCAGCTATATTATTAAGTGGCTTAGCATCAATGTACGATATATTTAAAACTAAAGAAATATTTATAGGTTTGGACATTTTTCCAATTATCGTTGGAACAATTGTGTCAGGAATTGTAGGTTATCTTTCAATAGCATTTTTATTGAAATATTTGTCTAAACATTCAACAATGTTGTTCATTGTATATAGAATTGTCTTAGGTTTGGTTATACTTTATTTGTCGTTCTAAAAATTTATTTCAATAGTTTTCGTTTCTAACATTATGATGATAATCAAAGTAATTTG
>JBDNFX010000241.1:0-5718 GCA_041689575.1 Kapaibacterium sp. (SeqCode) | reverse complement strand
CTTAGAGCAGCCAAACATTTTTCATGTTACAAAGGAAACAGCTAAAAACGAACAATTTATATTAAGTAATCATTTCTCTATTTTAAATAGAAGCATTACTGAAGAACAAATAGAAAATCTAAAAGAAATGTTTTTTCATCAAGAATTCTCAAGTTTAGAACAACATGTTCAAAAGTTAAATCTTTCTAACCTTCTCTGTGATTTTTATCATAACTCAAATAATTTAACTGAACTATTAAATTGGTTTAAAATATTTCAAGAACAAAATGAAATTGCTAAAGAATACATTCGACCAGAAGAAACGAGTTATATTACGTTTTACAACAAAATGTCTGCGTATTTTGCAAAATATGGAAAGTATGAGTTAGCTTTTAATAATATTGATATTATCACTAAGTTGCATAATTCAGCAATTCACAAGGTAGATAGTTTTCGCTATGAAGAACAAAAACTATGGTTAAAACTTCAAAAGGAAGAACAAGTTAGATTTGACATTGAAAGAAAACTGGAACAAACGAAACAAGAGTTGCTTATACGTATGAATGCAAGCCTTGATACTGAAAGAACTTTTAATGACATTATTGATACTGTTCTTTCATTTATAGAAGATATACCAGAAAAGAAACAATTTCAGATAATTAAAAAAATGAAATTGATTCAATCTACAAATAGAAACACAGTAAAACTCAGTAAATTCGAAGAGTCTTTTTCTTTGCTTTTTCCTACATTTTTAACTACATTAGAAAAAGGGAACCCCAAAATTACTAAAGTGGAAAAACAAGTTTGTATGGCTATTCTCACCAATCTATCAAATCAACAAATGGCGGACTTTTTTTGCAAAGAAACAAGAACTATTGAAGAATATCTACGAAGAATTAGACGTAAGTTAAATTTAGAACAACGAGCAAATTTGAAGTTGTACCTTCAATTATTAGTCAATTAAAACAGTTTCTGACTAAAGTACATAACGATGTTTATTGTTGAGACTATTTTTCAACTTAAACTAGTAACCATTTTTTTTCTACTAATTTGGTAGTTGTATTTATAGATGGAACGTTAGTTCCTTAGGTTATGACAGGGTTTCAAGAAAACATTAAGTATTTTCAACTTCTTAGTTTATAGATTTAAGTTGTTGAAATTATTAGAAGTTATTGTATACTTTGGCAAAGAAAAGGCGAAAGAATATAAATATTCTTTCGCCGATTTCTTGAATTGAGAAAGTAATTTAGTTATCTTACAATATTCAAAGTTACTTTGTGTGATTCATTTTTTGATGTTCTTATTTCAAGAATGTATTGTCCGTTTAACAATCCAGATGTGTTGATTGGAATGGAAGTTGCAGAGTTTTGGTTTTGAACTTTAAAAAGTATTTTACCAACAACATCGTGAACAACTACTTCTGAAAATTCAATGTTTGCAACACTTGATAGTATTGCCAAGTTACTAGCAGGATTCGGTGATAAGGTCCAAAATGATGGAACTGATGCAACCGAGGAGATAGAACTTGGAGTTAGATTGATAATCAATCGATACGTGCCTGTTTGTCCTGGGAAATATGGTTCGACCCTAATGCGTAAATTTTCTCCAGAAGCTAAAACAAACTTAGATGGTGTTAAATCATACACTTCGTTAGAAAAATTATGGCTAAAAATTACGTCAGCAGTATAATTAGAAGATTCATACATATCTTCAGTAGTTATAGAAACATTGTAAAATTGGCATTGCGAAGGCATAACAATAGAGTAAAAATCCAAATCATCACTGTTGTGTAAATTTGCATTATTTGTAGTTGCCGTATATTGGCATCCACCGTTATTCGACAATGTTAACGATCTCGTAAATTGAATCTCATTATTTGGTTCATGTACGTCTGGGGAAATGCCTTTAGGCACTAAGGTAAATTGTTTAGGGTTTGTATATTGCCCAGGATTAACCAACTTCCATTCACCGTTCGATGGTTTAAACCAAGCAGCAATATAATAGCTTCCCGGTTCTATTCCAGACAACCCTTGAACATTGAAAGTCAGTTTGTTAGAATATACATAACCAGAAGACAAAGAAACATTTTTAATTTTACTCAATTCCTCAATATACTCACCTTTTGAGTTCATCAAATCAACTGAATAATCACCATGAAAAGTAAATTGTGATATATTCTGTAAGTTTAACTTTACTTGAAATGGTGTTTCGGTTTTAATGACAGGTGAAACCTCAATTTCGCCTCCATACAATGAAAGTACATTTGTAAATTGCTGATTAATTACAGATACTGTTACTATATTTGGGAATTGTGCTTTTGAAGCTATTTGCCATTCGCCGTTTGTTGTTTTATAATATAAAGCAACTAAGTATGATCCTGCTGATACTCCAAATAATGATTGCTTAGAGAATGTTATAGGATTTGTAAAAGTATTGTTTGGAGGTATGGATATATTTTCTTTAATCTGAATAAAATCAACAAATTCACCTGTTGATTTAAAAATTGCTACTGAAAGTGAGCCATTAAAAACAGATGTTGCTCTATTGACTATGTTTGTTGTTACAGTTACAGACCCATTTGCTATTATCGGATTTGGTGTAACAACAATGGAAGTATTTATTTGAAGGTTAGCATTTATACTTGGATCTGTTCCACCGCCGCTTACTGGAGGTTTGATAAATACAGCAGCTTGATTAAAATTGAAAGAACCTGCACCTCCTCCTATTCCTGTGCCTGCGGGGGTAAGATTTGTTAATAAAAAATTTCCATTATAACTCCCAGACCAGCCCCAATTGACCGCAAAAAAGTTTCCACTATATCCATCGATGATAAAGGCATGCCCACCACCTGTGCCGGTACCTGAGTAATAAATAGGTCTGTTATTACTTAATTCATTTTGCAAAAGTTGATTCCATTGCTGATCCGTATGATGACGTTTTTCTATATATTTGGTATTATCTTTATCATAACCAAAATACTTTATTAACGCGTCAGGTACAAGATGCGAATACGTTCCAGAACCGTTATTTTCACTTATATCGTACATCATTTCTGTAGCAACACCACAATGAAATGAAATTCTGGCTACTTGGTCAATTGCAGATGAAGAAGAAGATGAAGAAATTGAATTAGGCATTGCTGACCAATTGTAGGTAAAGTTAGAAAAATTTGCAGAAATTGTACCAAATTGTTGCAATTGAAAAGAATGAAACCCTGTTCCACGTTCAGGATATTTATGGTAATGCATTATCATTGCCATTGCAGTTGCAACACATCCAACGACTGTTTGATCACCATTTGGATACCTTGGACAAAACTTGTTGTAAGGTGCTCCCTGATCCCATGTTGCTTTTATCAAAGGAGGAACATTCACTAGTGAAGTAACGGAAAAATTATCTTCAACCTTTTTATCGGAAAGTAGTTTTTCCCAATCCTTTTGAGTTGTCGTTAAATAATTTGGTTCCGATTGAGAAACAACATCAGAAATCACTGTCTCATAATATTCTAACAATTTTACCATCTGAGGTGGAAATTGCTTCGAAGTCTGATTCTCCTCACTAGTGTAGGAATAGCCGAGAATAGGAGAAACTCTATCATCTCCTGCGATAATAGTAAATCCATTATTTTTAACTGAAAAAACATAAAACAAAGGTTGTTTCCTTTGATCTTGTTTTTCCATAATAAGGGAAATATCGCTTACAGACGAGATGAAATCAGAATGTGTTTTTGTAACAATGCTATAATGTTTTACACAAACTTTTTGAGCAATTTCTTTGCTAATTGGTTTTGCAGAAATGAATATCGTACCCACAATAATTATAGAACAAACTATTGTAAAATGGTGTAGAATTTTAAACATGATGAATCCTAAAAATAAAGTAGTTTTTGTAGATGTTTTTCATGATTTCTGATTGTTAAGCTGTCTACCTAATATCTTGAAATGTTAAAATTATAGGTGTAATGTTGCAAATTATAAACATCGTTTTGTATTGAAAATACTTTTATACTTTCAACAATTTGCAATGAGCAAAATTATGTAAAGTGATTCAGTATGATTATTTTCGAGGAGTTTTTACTTTTTGTTGAGCTTGCAATTCATTATATTCAAATTCCATATCATTACATTTAGTAAGCATTGAAGTATAAAGTTGGTCAGTAGGAAGCATGTTCTTTGCAGTTTCAAATGAATTTCTTGCACATTCAAAATCATAACTATACATACAAGCAATTCCCATATTATAAAATGCTTTATGCATATTTAGACTATTCCCATTTTTTAAAGAGCCTTTAAATAATTCTTTTGCTTTTTTCCAATCACCCTTTTGAGCATACTCTATTCCTAATGCTAATTCAGGAATTTCATCATCACTTTTTAACTCAACTTGAATGTTTACTGTATAAGGAAGAATTGTCTTCATAAAACTTTCTACTAAATTTTCCCTTGCTCTAGCAACCATTTGCATTTTATCTGAAATCGAAATCTCTACAGGTTTGGTATTCTGTCCTTTAGTCTCCATTGAAACATTTTCAATAAGTGTTTTAACTCCTATCAATTCACCATCTTCCATGGAAGCAATTTGAAAAGTAATAGTTAAAGTTACTTTTCCTTTACGAGTAAAAATTGTTTGCTGTTTTCCTTTTTCGTCTTTAAATGTAGAGTATGTTATATCATCTTCAATATAGTGATATTCATCAACTGTACCTGAAATTAGCATTGTAGTTGCACTCGATGATTTTGCAAAATTTTTATCTACAACTTTAAATCTTTTAGAATTTTGTAGTGCCCTTGATAACACCAATTCAATTTGTTTTCCTTCATTTGTTAAACTTGTTAAACTTGCAAAATCTCCAATAGAAGCATTTTCAAAATGAGATGTGTTAAACTCAGATGGTTTTTGAACAGGTACCGTTAAGTAGCTGACTCCACATGAAGTTAACGTAATAATAAAGAGAAAGAATAGGTGTTTCATACGATTTAGAATGATTGTTATAAAATATTTTAACAAAAGTACATAGAATTAACAATTCAAATCCCCACAATAACCACACAAAATGTTTAGAAAAACCTCAAAAAAAAACTACTATCCAAAGAATTGTTTTTTTACGTTATTATATTGTCTTGAACTATGATTTATCTGATAAAATGATAGGACATTTATACCTTTTAACAATCCTTTCAAAGTCATCAGGGTAATCAGATAAATCATTGTTTAAGACAATCCTCTCAAAATGATTAAAGTAATCAGAAACATCATAGTTCAAGACAAATAATTGGGTATTTCTATCGTCATAGCCGAGAAATGAAACCCTCTTTCAATTCTGTACCTTTTTCAATCGTATTATTGCTAATATTTTTAGTGATTTCGTGTGCTGATGAACAATTTTACACATATCCTCCTCACCAACCTCAATATCAAGGTATTACGTTACTTTCGAAAGATTCGAATGATTTTATTATTGCTATTGCTGATGGAAGAATTGCTTCACTAAAACTAAAAATTCGATCAAATTCAGTGGTTCTTTCGTTTTATATATATCAAGAAAATGAATTTTCGGAAACTGTAGAAACAAATTCAACTGGGGTAAACCCTTTAACGAATGAAACAGTTTTTCGTACTTCTTCCGATAATGATATAATTGATGCAGTTAAAAATGCAAAACAACTTGGTATGAATATTGTACTTAATCCAATACTTCGTAACTATAATGGGAAAAGTACTCGATATATACCTTTCTCG
>JBDNFX010000240.1:0-1714 GCA_041689575.1 Kapaibacterium sp. (SeqCode) | reverse complement strand
CTCATAGATGATTTTTCCTTGTAATTTAGTAACTGCGGCAACATTGTAGGTATATCGTTTATCAACACATACATCAATTGGTGGGTAATTTTGGAAACGAATTATACTAGAATCTTGGTCACAATTATTTACCGTGATTCTATAATTAACTCTATCACTAGCTGAACGATTCGAGGCTTTAGAGCCTAAGACTCTAACTTTGTGTAATCCAATTTTAGTCGGAGTCCAGTCTAACTCACCAGTTAGACTATCAATTGTCATACCTGTAGGGGCTTCTAACAATTCATAAACAATATCATTTACTCCATCACTACTTTTAGCTGAACAAGTGTAATTGTACTGTGAATCTATACAAATTGATCGTTTATGATCTAAAGTAAAGAATATTTTAGGTGGATTCTGACCATTATAATCAATAACTACGATACTACTTGGATCAGAAATCAAAGAATTAGCGGCACTTCTAGCTTCAATAGTAAAAGAATAAATTCCTTGTGTTAAAGCAGTTTGAAATGCAGAAAGAGTAACAATAGTATCATATTTTGATCTACCTGAATTAAAAGGTATTGTTAAAACACCAGTAGACTTAAAGGTATTAGTATCGAAAGTACTTTGAGCACTAAGTGCGTATCGAAAAATAAATTTAGATGCGTTCGTTTCGTTTGGATTGTAATCCCATAACATTCTTATTATTAAAGGATTTTGGGTAGGTGTTAAAACCCTGAAATTTGTAGGTTGTGATATTTGTGCTTGGGTATTTATTACCAAAAAGGCACTACAGAACAAAATAGCAATTAACGTTTTCATAGACGTTCCTTGAACAGATGTAGAAAAATTAAAAAATTTACGATAATAAAATTGGTATATATTGTTTTTGATACTCAATATTTTCGCTAAGATGTAAAGACTCAAGTGTTGATTGTATATTGTTACCTTCAATTGAATTAAGTAATACTACGGAAGATTTTTGTATCAGATTAACAGGAGCGTTAAATTGTACTTTGACATAGTTATTCGAATATCCTGTCCACCGTTCTAATGAAGAATCAAATTTTTCGGGAATTACAATTCTTTTTTGTCCTAATTGAGATTTATAAAATTCATTTTTTTGAATTCAGACAATTGACGTAAACGAGCTGTGCGTAATTTTCTGGTTGAATATGGAACAGAATCTTTAAATTCTTTTGCAGGAGTATTTTCACGTTCAGAATAAGTAAAAACGTGAAGGTATGAAATTGGTAAGCTTTCTAAGAAATGGAAAGTTTCTTCAAACTTGTCATTAGTTTCTCCTGGAAAACCAACTATTACATCAACTCCAATACAAGTATTCATGTCCATTTGTTTGATTGATAGAATTAACTCTTGATACTGTGAAACTTTGTATCTTCTTTTCATTTTACCAAGAATTTCACTTGATCCACTTTGCAATGGAATATGAAAATGATTACAGAATTTTTTAGAATTTAAAACAACATTTATAATTTCATTGGTAAGTAAATTAGGTTCAATTGATGAAATTCTAATTCTTGCCTGAATTGCAGAAGAATCGATTAATCTCACAACATCAATAAATCTAAATTCGTCATAAGAATAGTCACCTAAGTTAATACCAGTAAGAACAATTTCATTATAACCAGATTTTTCAATCTCTTCCATTTTAGTAAGTATCTTTTCGAAAGGCATACTTCTAGAACCGCCTCTTGCAATTGGAATT
>JBDNFX010000239.1:0-1949 GCA_041689575.1 Kapaibacterium sp. (SeqCode) | reverse complement strand
ATGACAGAAATCCAGATGCTTATATCGAACCGGTATCCTCGAAAAAAATACTTACTCAATTTGAATCAATCTATCAATTTTCTACAAAATCAAAAGCCTATTCTCTTGGTTCACCTATTATCTCCAGAACTGGTGAAGTTGTAGAATTTCTTACTGATACAGATTTGTCTAAACGAATATTCGCTGCTTCTGAATACATAACCACCACAAAAATTTATTCATTACATTCCCTTTTAAAAGATTTAAAACTTAATATTTCTATTCCAAGTTCTTGGGAAAAGATACCCGAACGACCATCGGTAGAAAAATCGATTGTTAGTATAGTTCCTGATTTGAAAAAGATAGATAGCATTGTTGGAGTCCAAACAGAATTATTTCCTTCTCCAGTATTGTCAAACAGAACTTCAATAGAAATTAGCGCTACGCCTCAATACGCTTTTAGTAGAGCTTTAAACCTATCGTATATGGTTGGTCAAGCAAGTGCGGCTTTATTCTACCGTTGGGGAGTAGATCCATATTCACAAACTATTGATACAGATAGAAAACATAGAATTGGAATTGAATATAGTATTAGAAAACTTTGGGATGTTCAACCACCAATAGGTACAAATTCTCGTAGAGTTGCCCCTGTAGCAGGATTTATGCACGATTTTGCTGTTGTTGCCGAATTTTGGGAATTTTTCCGTTTCGGTGGTGGGTTTGGAGTAAATACTACCCCTACAATCTTTACTCAATCGTATTACTACAGTGCTCAAGGATCTTTTCAATTTACTCGGTATCCATTCCCAATTGCACTTCGAGGGGGTTATCTTACAAACGATGCCTTAGATACTCATTGGTTTACTGCAGGAATATCTGTAGGATTAGGTTTGAATTTCCTCCAGTTTTAATAAGTAATTCATTAAATCGTCTACTAACTATTCACTATTTTTCACTTTACAGATCGTACTAAAATGAAAATATTCCTTTTCTTTGGAATAATATTCTCCTTTATTGCTTGTAATAAATCGCATTCTGAATCTACAATAGAAAAGAAATCAAAAAGTATGGAAACAAATTCGAACAAACTTGACACGATAACATTAGGAGCAGGATGCTTTTGGTGTGTTGAAGCAGTTTTTCAACGGTTAAACGGAATCCATTCAGTTCAAAGTGGCTATTGCAATGGAAACACAGCAAAACCTTCGTATGAAGATGTGTGTACTGGAACTACAGGATATGCAGAAGTATGCCAATTAACTTACGACCCCACAGTAGTAGGTTTTGAAGAAATCTTAGAAGTTTTTTTTAAGACGCACGATCCTACAACTTTAAATAAACAAGGTGCTGACGTTGGAACACAATACCGTTCTGGAATTTTTTATCACACAGAGGCACAACGTCTAACTGCAGAAAAAATACTAAAAGAAATAACTGTAGAAAAAATCTATGCAAATCCTATTGTAACTGAAATTAAACAAGTTACAGATTACTATAAAGCAGAAGATTATCATCAAAATTATTACAATGAAAATTCAAATCAGTCTTACTGTTCATTTGTGATTACTCCTAAATTAGAAAAGTTTGAAAAGATTTTTAAATCTAAAATGAAATCGAAGTAAAAGTACTTTCATTGAAATATAATATTTGTCTGGGCGAAAAATCTTTCGCCCTTTTTTTTTGCTTTTCAGTATGCCCCTCTCCCCAAGAAGTGAGGGGAAGGGTAAGGGATTCTTATGCTATAATCATTTGACCCCTTCAGGGTCAAGGATTCTTTGATATGAGTTTTCTTTTGTAGGGGCGAACCTATGTGTTAGCCCTGATGTCCAATTTCAAAAGCCTTCTTCCAAGTGAAGGGAATGAACAACAAATATGACGCTCATTGTAGGCGTCTTTAGAATTCAGTATGTATATGTTTTTTTAGTTATGGCAAATGAGTGATAACAATGCCATTCGAATTGCAACTCCGT
>JBDNFX010000238.1:0-6296 GCA_041689575.1 Kapaibacterium sp. (SeqCode) | reverse complement strand
ATGTGATGTTTGTGAAGGTGCGGGTGTCGTAACGGTTGAAATGCAGTTTTTACCCGATGTTACTTTGGAATGTGAAGTTTGTAAGGGAACTCGCTACAAACGAGAAGCACAACAAATTTTATATAAAGGGAAATCGATAGTAGATGTATTAGCATTTACTGTTGATGATGCAGTCGAATTTTTTGCAGATGAACCGAAAATCATTCAACGATTAGCAGTATTACAAGATGTTGGTTTGGGATATTTATCTGTTGGTCAATCGACGGATCAACTTTCGGGTGGTGAACTTCAACGTGTAAAGTTAGCAAAAGCATTAGAAACAGAAGTATATGAACATACTATGTTTATTTTTGACGAGCCTACTACAGGCTTACACCTCGATGATATAACGAAGCTTATTCGAATATTCAAATATTTGGTATCGAAGGGTCATTCAGTTATTGTAATTGAACATAACATTCATGTTATGGCAACGGCAGATTGGATAATTGATATTGGTCCTGAAGGTGGTGATAAAGGTGGGATGTTAGTAGCAGAAGGGCAACCAAAAACTGTTGCTACGAAATTTAATTCTTACACAGCTCAAGCATTAAAAGAATTCTATAATCTTTAAACTACCGATTCATAATTAACATTATATCCGACAAACCTGTAAACAGTCCTAAAGAAACTAATAGTATCACTAATACTATCTGATACGAAGCATCTTTGGTGTCACCTCTTTTGTAGAGAATGGTACTAATTATTAACGCTGGTACGCCACCTAAAACTGGAAAAATAAAAGAATACAATGCACATAAATACCCTGCAGCAATTAATTTGTTCTTTTTAGGTTCAGTCGTTTCACCAGAATTTGAAATTTTCTTCTTTTCACCCTTTAACTCCTTCAGTGGGGGAAACTTTTCCTTAAATTCATTCGCCTGATCAGCAAAATTATTAGTTGTGGTTTTTGCTGGTATATCTACTGAAGTCTTTTTTTCTCTCTTTGCAATTGGCTCATCAAATATCTTTGCTTGTTCTTTTTCCTTAGATTCTATTGGTATTGGTGCATCTATCTTAGGTGATTCTATCACTTTTTCAATAACAGATGGTGCTATCGTAGCTTTTGGTGTTTCAGCAACCGAAGAAATTATCGGTTGTTCAGGAGCTTTCTTTTGATCTCGTTTTTGCTTTTGAATTTGTCTCACCGTTTGGTAAGCTCTATACCAATCGAAGTTCACAGAATTTGAACATTGAACAATATCACCCGGGTAAACTGCTACTGGAATATTTTCAGGTATCTTAATTCCGTTTATTGAAGTTCCATTGGCACTTTTGTCAATAATAAACGATCTTCCATCTTCACGAAGTTCAATAACTGCATGAAGTCTACTTACCTTACTGTCCCCAAGTTCTGGGATAATGTAAGGATTTATCATTGAATCGGTACTTCGACCTATTGTAATGGAAACCATATATTATTTTTAGATTTTATTCAAAGTTAAAAATTTTTTCTGACAAACATTTTAAGTTCCCATTCTTTTTGTTGTCTATTGACACTTGTTACGGTATTTGCCGATCGTGTAAACTGAAAAACTACATTCTGAAAATAGTCTTTATCTATAAGTGCAGCAAGTGGAAATTCTATTGTTATAAGACTGTTTGTCGATAAATCTGCCAAAGTTCCTGAAAATCGCCAATTGACATCACTTATCAAATTACCACCAACCTGAACTTGAGCATTGTCGATACTTGTATTTCCATTTTGAAATTGAAGATCAAAACTCTGAATTACATTACTCCCTTGTAAAAAGTCCGAGGCAAGTTTTGAAAGTATTGCTGCAAAAGATGTAGAAGCTATATCTGTTCCTGCAGAGGCGGTTTGACTACCTAATTCTCGTTGTGTTCTGCCAAGAAGTATCATCATAATCGCATCACCTTTTATTTTGTCTTGCTCACCAATTTGATCTTGACCATCTATAGTTAAGAAAAATTCTATTTCTGGGTATGTTTGGGTACCAGTTATATCCATACGAATAGAATAACTTTGGTTTCGTTCATTATAATATCTTGTTCCTGAAGTTATTGCCGTTAAATTGAGAGAAGGATTATACATTTCTTCGTTAAATTCTAAAGTGCCTGTAGCAATAAATGGTCTATAAAAACTATAGGTAGAACCATCTCGGAGCTTCATAGTTCCCCAAAGCTTTGGCTTGTTGTCTTCTTGTTTGTAGACTAATTTCCCTGGTGCAATTCGAGCAACTAAGGAAGTCGGGATCAACATTCCAGGGGTTGTTAGATCCATTGTTACTGTAAAATCACCAATTATATCAACTTTCAAATCCATTTTGATTAAATCTGCAAAGGCTTTTTGAGCACCTAGTGATGAAGTGCTTTTAGAGAGTTGAGGTAAATCATCAGGTGTCGATTTTTGTTCAGTATTCGTAAAACGTGTGTATTTTGGCTTTTGTAAGGCTGTTGAATCATTAAAGAATGTTGTTGAATCATCTAATCGTTGTAATGTATCAAGAATAATATACTCAAATTCTGAAACTGCATTGATATTCTTTATTTTAGGAACAACAACTATATTGCCATATTTTACTAAAACAGGTCCAACTAAATTTGGTGAAGCGAAAGTACCTGAAAATTTTAGAGGTTCCGATGAAGTACCAATAACAAACGGACCATACATACCTAATGCAGAGCCTCGAGAATCATCGGATAGAATTGCAATTTGTTTTGAAGTAATGTCAAGATTAAAACTATCAATATTTAAATCTTTTATGGTTAATTCGCCAGTAATATCGGCTCTTCCGTTTAAAAGATCTATAGGGTTATTCCTCACAATTGCAGTGTCTACATAGACTTTGTTGTTGAAAATTCTTGCAGAAGCTTCTGCGAGATATTCCATATTGTTCGAAAGTGAAACAAAGCGAATGTTGTTTCCTTTTGCAATTCCAGTATATTGAATTGAATTAAAATTAGGTCCATTTATTTCTAAATCAAGTTTTGCTGTACCAGTTAAATTTTGGATACTTGGAATAAAAGGCGAAACAATTGCTAATGGTAATGCGGACATTTTAGCACTCATTCTTATAGGTTTATCTTCAATAATAAATGCTTTACTTTCAGAAAAACCTATATTTAAAGGTAAAGTATCTATAGTTATTTCTAAATATCTCTTTATAGTATTTTGTCTTTTATTATACAAATCAAAAATACCTGTTACAGTAGACTGTGCATAGGCAATATCCAAATTAGCAAATCCTAATTTAACTTCATTGAATTCTAATGAACTAAAAGAACCAACAAATTCAATAGAAGGATCTGTGAATTTTTTATTCAATGTTACTAAAAGCCTGTCAACATTGCCTTTAATAGTTTTTAAATTTTCAAATAATTTTTTATCAGGAATCAGTTGAGGAATTTCAGATAATGGGAATGAGGATATATCTACAGTAAAATTATGGAATTCTTCTAAATCTAGGCTACCTGCAATTCTAATTTCTTCTGCCTTACTCCTTACAATTATAGCGCTATCTATAGTGAATAGTTTGTTTTTTAAATGTATTTGAAAAGGCTCTTTTAAATGCCAAAACAATTTATCTGTGTAATCAAATCCTAATGAATCTATATAAAACTCATACGAATTTGGTAAGGTTAATATTGAACCTTCAATGCTAAAGCTACCAATAGAAACAATTTCAGCGGCTACATTATAAGTTGTTTTTTTCTCTGTATACGAAACTGCAGTTGAAGGATGTTTAAATTCAATAGTGTTCAGTATGATTGAAGAATCAGAAAAGAAAGAAGCTTGAAATTTCTTTATTGGGTCAATTCTATCGTAAGGACTTGATATTGAACTTGAAGAAATTGTTACTTTTTCAACAAAAAAGTAACTTGAATCAGAAGCAAGGATGCACCGTTCAATTGATGTAGAAGGAAGCACATTTAAGATTGTTTGATAGTCCTTAGAATCGATTGTTAAGTACAATCTGCATTGTAATTCTTCAAATGGGATATGAAGGTATGATGCTAAAATTGGAACTATATTCTGTTTTACATCTAAAAAAACATACGCACTCGTTGGTTCAGTTACTAATTTCCTTGAATACAGTAAGGTATCATAACCAATTGGCTCTGATCCATCAAAAATAAAGGTTGTTTTTTGTTGAATAAACTGTGTAATATCAGCAATATGTTGTTGCAAAATAGCTATTAACGGTTCAAATCTGTACTGACCTTTAACAAGTAGAGAAAAATAATCGGAACGAAAATCTAAGTTACGTTCATTATTTTGGAACCCTAATTGGAAACGTTGAATTACAAAAGGTTTTATAGATGTTTGATTTATATAACAAAATTGAATTTTAGCATTCAAAACACTAACTTCTATCGAATCAGGATCAAAACCATGTCCAACAAGTCTAAATTCAGTGCTAATATATTCGGGTAAATCGGGTAATTTTAATAAATGAGCTAATTGAAAATTGGTTGTTTTACATTCAAGTAAATACCGAGGATTATTCAAATCCGACAAATAAATATTTCCATTTGCAAAAAGTGAAAATCCTTTTTTCAATTCGGATTCTAAAAGTTGATTTTCTGGTGCAAATTCAGTAACTCTTTTAAATCGAACGGCTAAAGTATCTAGATAAAAACGAGATCCTTTTTCTGAGTGCATTCTCAATATGCATTCTTCTAATGGAATTCCGCTTGTAGTGGAAGCACTAAGATCGGCTTGAACAGTTGTAACCAAATCAGGAACAGTCACGCCTTCACCTTTTATATCTATAATTCCTGAAAGTATTGTTCTTTCAGCTTGTTCAATTGTTGGTAGAACCTTGTGTAAATCAAATTTTGTTAATTCACCTTTAACATAATAGGTAAGTTTCTTTTTAGGGTCAAAATTACTACCCAATTCGCCTTTAAAAGTTCCACATTCAGCTACTCCATCGAATGTTGCATCTGCATAAGTTATTGAACCTAAAACATGAGCATTTCGAACTTTCGAAGTGCCTATAAATGGTAATTTGGGCATTGAAACAGTCGGCAAATACGAACTAATTTCGTCATAATCTCCTACACTGTTTTCCATAGAAACATCGTAAATAAAAGATTCTGCTTTGTCGAGATTTCGTAATGTTCCAAAAATATGAACATTGGATTTTTTTGTTGAAACTTCTAAATAATTTACGTCCATATTACGCAAAGAACCACTGGCTTTCGCACGTACATTTGTTACATCTCCACCGACAATAAAAACTGGAGGAATAAAGAATCTTGCATCGTGAGCTGATGCTTTTGTTGCATCAAGAACAGCTTCAAATGGAGCTGTAAAGAGCATTTCATTTGTTAAAGAAAAGAAATTAATATTTTTCCATTTTGCAACTAACGTAAATTCAGTAGTTGGAGTTATAACTTCTAACCCATAGGTTTCAACTCCAGTAGAATCAAAAGTACAGATTCCTGAAAGGGAATTTAATTTAAATTGGGTGTTTCGTTCGGTCAAAGATAAAGTATGAAGTGCAAGTGTAAATTTTTGTAAAGTAGGTTGACCATAAAATGCAGAACGGAATTGTAGATTGTCAAAAACCATATGTAAATAATCTACATTGCCAGGTTGTTGATACCCCATAGAAAGTGAATCGACAAAGGCAATCATGCCATTGGTGATTTGTATATCGCGAACGGCAACATACCAGTCAATTGGTTCATTGGCAGTTGTATCTATTGAAGGTTTTGCAATTTTTTCTATATTCCAAATAGAATCTTGTTTTGAACGTAAAATTTTCACTTTGGGTTCAACTAGAATTAGAGATTCTATTGCAACAGAGCGGAAATAGAGCGACTCCAAAGAATAATGTACTCTAAGTGCTTTACAAGAAACAACAGTATCGTTTTCAGCTAATACTCTAAAATCATTGAGTGAAACTCCATGGTAAAGATCTATAGAAACTGAACCAAATTCTATTTTGCCAAGTAAATTATCATTCGCAACTTCTAAAAGTTTAAGTTTTGCCCAATTTCGAAATGTATCTGTTTGTGCTATAAAAAAAAGTACAACAGATAGCACAACTGATAACAAGAACAAAAATCGGAACACTCTTGCACAAAATACAAAAGCTTTTTTAAAGAAGGATGTTTGCTCTGCGGTTTTTTCCATACTACAAATGTACGAAATAATATTGTGAATTACTTATTGAAGTACTTGTTTCGAAGACATTTTAACTTTACAACAAAAGAACTTTAATACCGTATTTATACGTAATTATCACTTTGGACTATCTGTTTGGATTAAAATCTACCTTTTT
>JBDNFX010000237.1:0-2155 GCA_041689575.1 Kapaibacterium sp. (SeqCode) | reverse complement strand
TAGAAAGAATATGCGATGAAAATTCTATTTTTAAGGATTCTAATTTATTATAAAGGTACGAACCCACATATTGTACATTTGCCAAAACTTCCGATTGCAATTCATCTAAAACTACTAAACCTGCACTGCAAGAAACAGCATTTCCACCGAAAGTAGTCCCGTGAGTTCCTGTTTTCCATTCATTGCCTAATGCTTCAGTAACTGAAATTGCACCTAAGGGAAGCCCTCCACCAATAGCTTTTGCCGTAATAACTATATCTGGTTGATATCCATATTTTTGGTATGCGAACATTTCTCCACTTCTACCAATCCCACATTGAACTTCATCTGCAACTAACAATAATGAATATTTTTCTCTTAACTCCAACATAGTATCAATAAGTTCATTTTTTGCTTCAATTACTCCACCTTCACCTTGAATATGTTCTAAGAATATTGCAGATGTTTCTGCGGTTACATACTGTCGTAAAGACTTAGTATCATTCATTGGAATAATGTCAAAATTAGATAAATATGGTCCCATTCTTTCTTTGTATAATGGTTTGTCCATTGCAGAAAGAGTCCCCATTGTTCTTCCATGAAATCCACCAGAAAAAGTTATAATTCGTTTTTTTCCTAAAGGGTTCCCCCAATATCTGCTCAATTTAATAGCAGATTCTGTGGCTTCTGCCCCAGAATTACAGAAATATGTTTTCGACAATCCTGTGAGTAGGTTTAAGCGTTCTGCTAATTTAATTTGAGGTTCTTGGTAAAAAAAATTGGAGATGTGACAGTAGTTTTGAATCTGTTCTGAAATTGCTTTTAAAATTTTTGGGTGTGAATGGCCGAGTGCATTTACAGCAATTCCCGATAACATATCTAGATATTCATTTCCATTTTCATCTATTATTTTAGTTCCAATAGCTTTTGAAACAACAATAGGTAGTCTCGAATACGTTGAATAAATGCTTTCTTTTTCTCTATCAATGAGATTCATTATTGTTTGGTAAGAATTTCTGTACAAAAAAAAACTGATGGTAACTTTTAAGTTCTACCACCAGTTTAACAAATAGCATGGTAGGGGAATTAATCTACTTTTACAATTTTCATTTCAATTTTTTCCATAGGTAAGTTTTTTTCATTACAAGGAGTTTCTGCAATTGCATCTAAAACTTCAAAACCTTTTAAAAGTTGGCCAAATACGGTGTATTGTCCATCAAGGTGTGAAGCTGCGGCATGACAAATGAAAAATTGAGACGCAGCAGAATTTATATCTTGGCTTCTTGCTGCAGAAATTACACCTCTATCGTGAGGAGTTTTGCTAAATTCAGCAGGAACTCTTTTTTGAGAAGGATCGCCATAACCCCATTCAGAAGAAGATTTTGTTTTTGAATTTGGATCACCACCTTGAATCATAAATCCTGGAATAACTCTATGAAACGCAGTTCCATCGTAAAATCCAGTAGTTACAAGTGAATCAAAGTTTTCACAATGTTTCGGTGCTATATCAGGAAACATTTCAATTTCCATAACACCTAATTCTTTTTTACCTTGAGTAACTTTTATCGTATATTTAGGGCGATCATTTTGACTCATAAAACATTCTTTCTTCGTGATTCCATCTTTTGCTTGTAAAGTATTTACACTAAAAAGCAATGTCAGGAATGTTGTGATTAAAATTGTTGATCTCATTGTCGTAACCTTACTATTGTCGCGTTATTGATTTAATTACTATTGGTTCAAGTGGTAAACCACCTTGAGAATTTTCTTCTACTTTTACTCTTGCTATTTTTTTCACAACTTCTAACCCTTTTGTTATTTTTCCGAAAATTGGGTAAGAATATGGTAATTGAGCTGCAGATTCTAAACAAATAAAGAATTGAGAAGTTGCAGAGTTTTTTATTCCTGTGGTTGCCATTGCAACTACACCGTATTCATAGCCTCTTTGTGCAGATGGAGTTTGAATATCTAATTCATCTATGAGAATATTGTCGTCCCAAGTTTTTCCTCCAACTCCCCAAATAGATTTTTTAGTAGCATCTTTTGTGTTTGGATCACCAAATTGAACAACAAAACCTTTTGCTATTCTATGAATAAGAATACCGTCGTAATATTTTATTTTAACGAGTTCTTCGATATTCTTCACAGAACTAGGTGCATCTTTGCCAAATAATCC
>JBDNFX010000236.1:0-17823 GCA_041689575.1 Kapaibacterium sp. (SeqCode) | reverse complement strand
TTAATGACAGTCTCGTTAAAGAATGGGTTAGGATTTGCATCACCTAATTGGAAGGCAAATTCTTCACCAGCAAGAACTGAAACTGGAAGACCTACAACAATTTCTTGTCCGTAAACTACAGTTCCACAAACATTAGTAACTGATACTCTATATCGTCCAGCATCACCAACTCTAAATGGAGAGCGAACAAATACTGGGTTAATAGCACCTGCAATTGGAACTAAAGAATCTTGTCCATTAATAGTTTCAATTTTCCACCATTGGTAAAGAAGAACTTCAGTACCAGTTGCTTCAGCACGAAGTGTAAGTACACTTGAGTTTGGAGCAAGGATAGTATCATCAGAAGCACTAACAAATGAAGGTAAGATACTTGTAGATACAGTAATGATGTCAGAAACTACGATATCACCACAAAGTCCAACAACAGATACAGCATATCTACCAGCCATATTTGTTTTGAAAGAAGTGTTGGTATCACCAGCGATTGGATCTAATGAATCTTGACCATTGTTGTCAATTACTATCCACCATTGGAACATATTTCCAGAAGCGTTAGTCATAACTGTTAAAGTTGCAGTATCATTTGAACAGATAACATTGTTACCCATTACAGATAGAATTTCTACAGGAGCGACAACATTAACAACAACAGGAGTTGAAACAACTTCAATGTTTCCTGGGTTTAATGTAGCTTTGAACTGATATGAACCGGCTTGGGATACTAATACAGAATCAAACATTACTGTATCGGCTGTCAAACCAAATACTGGCATACCGTTTCTGTACCATTGACCTGTAAGAACAGATCCAGGAGAAGCTCCAGTAACTGTTTTCGTTCCACTTAGAGTTACAGCTTCTCCAACACAGAATGTACCAGCACCAACAGCAGTTACTGTAGTTGTTGGAATTGAAAGGTACATAGTAACCGAAGTATCAGAACCGCAAAGTCCATCAACAATACTAAAATATAAACCAACATCAGCAGGTCGAACAACAGCAAATTCGATTACGTTAGTAGTTGCTCCAGTAATATTAGCATCGTTACTAACTAATACATTATTCTTGAACCATCTGAAAGTCGGTTGAGAAGAGAATGCAGAAGTTAAACCATCTAATACAACTGAAAGAGCTGCAGGAGTAGTTGAGTTTGGAACATTTACTGAAACTATTGTTGCTGTAATTTCTGGTTTCCCAAGAACATAGAATAATACTGAGTCAGAGAATACAGTATCAGCAACACCAGTGATAAAGTCTACCATTCTTACTGAATAAACTCCAGTAGAATCGAAGGTAGGTTGATTAATCATCAATTGAGGCAAAGTAGCACTTGGACTATTTACTGCAATTCCATCTTTAAACCATTGGAAACCAACAACTGAACCGAAGTTAATTGTAGCAACCACAGAAAGAGAAGTATCTTTCAAACGACAAACAGTAACATCAACTGGATTCGTACCTACACTAATAATAGTAAATACTTCATCAGCACCTTTATAAGGGTAACGACGAGTTGCTTTGTCAACATCTAATCTAACTAATTGACGAACATTTACTGGACCATTAAAAGTATTAATAGTGTCACGTGTTCCACGAAGTTCACGAGTAAATTGTTGAGTGAAGTTATCTTTAGTTGTATCAACCAAAGTCAAACGAAGATTTCCTGTTGTAGGATTATTGAACGTAGTAATCAAGTTACGAGTAGATTGTAAATCTTGATTAGTAGCAGTTCTCCATGCAGAAATCGTAGCTATACCAACACCATTGTTATCAAACATGTTGTTAGGGAAACGACTAAAGAAAGAGTTATAATCAGAACGGAGATTTGTATTTCCAGCATCAATAGACAAAGCTGGTCCAGCTGATGCTATGCCATTACCTTGGGAGTAAGAAATATTGTTTACAAAAATAGTATTAGGTGAGGTTATAATTCTTACGTTACTATTTGCCAAACTATTAAGTATAGAAGTTGAATATAAAGAGTTATGAGCAGCAAATATATTCGAAGAAGTAGAAATACTCAAAGATGCCAAATTATCAGCATCAATTCCATTTCCTACAGAAACCATGTTGTTGTAAACTAAAGCTCTTGTAGTTAAAGTAGATGTATGATTATTAATTTGAATACCGTTTGCTCTTGGAACACGCAAAGTGTTACCAATTACTTTTAATGAATCAAAATTGGTATTAAAATCAAAAGCAAATCTGGTTGTTCTCGCTGGAGGGAAATTCACTATGTTGTCTTGAACTAAAGCAGACAATGTTGAGCTTAATGCAACTGCAGAATTTTGATTAGTCGTAAATTCATTTGTTTGAATAATAATGTTTCTTGCATTTAAACCACCACCATGAGCTACTTTATTAACACCAAATGTCCCATTTTGTACAGTAGAATTCCATACTTGTAAACCATTTGAGTTATTATCTTGATTAACTCTTATGTTATTAAAATTGATACTATTTGCAAAAAAGAAATCGCTCTGTGCTTCATTAAGTAGAACACCACTAATTAGAACATCGTTAAATGTTACAGAATCAGTATTTGCATTCAATATAACTGCAGCTCCACCGGGATTAGTAACGACTAATGATGTTGCATCACCAGTTGCATTGATTGACATTTTAGCAAATGAGACATGATCACATGAATCAATTCTAACTGTATATGCTAATTCAGGTACCGTTTGAGTTGGAGACTGAATAGTTGCAGAAAGTCTTGAACCTGATAATGATTCAAATTTAATATTATTTGTTAGACTTGAGCCTGGTATTTTATTGTTGATGAATATACGTTCTTGGTATAAACCATCAGCAATTAAAAATTGAACTGGTCCTAAAACACCGTTCATTGTTACAAAGTTGATTGCATTTGTAATTGTATTAAAATTACGTGCAGGTCCGATTGTAACAATTCCAGATAAAGAAGCACCACGGCTAAAGTATGCAGTATCATTTGTAATTTGTTTATCTCTATTTTGACCATTAGGACGAGAAGTCCAAGCTTTGATAGTTACATTTTCGTAATCAGGGAATGTTACATTTGGTAATGTAATTAAAGCTTCACCATTTGGATCAATTGGAGAGAAAGGAAGAACATTAAATAATTGTAAGAAGTTATCACGAAGAGTTCCATTAACTTCAACAAATATACTTACTGAATCCATTCTTGTACCACCATAGTTTTTCACTAAAAGTTGTACTGGTCTTGAACCTGAAGCAAACAAGGCATTTACTGAATTATTTACTCTAATTTCTGCAATACCAGCATTAGCTGAATCTGAAGGAGTTTTAAACATTCCGATGAAATGACCTTGACCTGCAGTTACTTTACGTAATTCTATAGGAGGAGTAGCATTGATGCCTCTTGAACGTAAGAAACGATCAACAACTAATTTTTGATTAAAAGTACCACCAACATAGATTCTACCTTCAGATTGAACGCCACCTAAAAGATTTGCATTACCAGGAGTAGCACCAAAGACTATTACTGTTCCAGCATCATGAGATGAGTCTGAAGCAGTTAAACCTGTTCCAGATCCACCCATAGAATTCACATATAGGTGAACTTCGTTGAAACCAAGAACAAATGCATCTCTACCAGTAGTAGAAACTAAAGATTTTTTTACAGGACCATTAGAGAAAGTAGCAGTATTTGAGAAATACCCAGTTACTATAGGTTCTGAAATTGCAGGACTTAAAGGACGGCGACGCAATGTAATTGCAGTTCCACCATCATCACCACGACCTCTTGCTGTGTTAACAGAAGCTAAGATTGGAGTAATTGATGCAGAAGCTCCTTCGTCAGTTAAATCTTGAGTTGCAGCAATAGGTATACGTAATGTAGAATATTGTAGCAAGAACATATCAGTACGTCCACCACCAGCAGTATCAGTTAATTCAACTGTTGTAGGTAAAGAACCAACACGTGTAGTAAAGTTAGCAATTGGTACTGGACCAGTTGTATGTCCATCACCAATAATACCTGTAACAAAAGTGTTACCCGTAGTTTGGTCAACAGCAACACCCATAGCACGGTCATGTTGAGAAGTTCCACCAGTAGCTATTAAAGCAATTCTACCAGCAAAACCAGTTGTATTCATTTTAATCAATACATAGTCATCGCCAGCAGAAACAGGTAAGATTACAGACGCAACAGAAGCACCTGCAAATAACTGACCCGCATTACGGACAGGAAGACCATTAGTAACAACAGTAGGAACAACACCAGTTCTATAATAACCAACGGCTACGAGAGAGTCCGCACCAGTTGCACTATTCGTAGCATCGAATGCTACTCCAGCGAAATGAGCTAATTCACCAGCATTAGTTGCTGAAAGATATATTGTTCTATTAAATCCTGAAGTTCCCCCTACATTATTTTTGGTAGTTGCAAAAGCAGAACGAATTCCAGCTTGAACAGGAGAAACAGTGGCATTAATATTTACAAATTGTGTAAAAGTACCTACAACACCAATTCGATAATTTGCTGAGGTAGTAGCACCATTAGAAGAAATTGCGGTGATAAATTCATCACCAAGACCAGCGGCGGCAATATTTATTGGAGCAATTGATGGATTTCCACCAAGTACACCAATTCCAGCCGTATCTAATCCTAACAAGAAACCGTCGAAACCACCAATTGGAAGCGGACCGGCTGAAGGATTAACAATAGCAGCGTTCGCATTAACAGCTACCATAACTCTTGCGGGAGAAACAGTACCATCGAATACGATACCAACTGCAAGAGCTTGGAAAGTAATTCCGGCATCAATTCCACGAACCCAGATAGCACGACCTAAAGAATCGTAACGAGCTACAAACGATGCTCTACCAATGACTTCAGTAGTATTTGTAGGTAAAGAAACGATAATTCCGTTTACGAGTGTAAAGTCTATACGACCAGTATATTGACCGCAAACAATAACATCACCATTACCAGTGGTTGTAGCACCAGTAATAGTTGAGTTAAAAGGTACAACTGCCGCTGCAGTTCCTGCAGTATCTGCTCCAGCAACCCAACGGGCACTTTGAGAGTATGCAGATGTACCAAAACCGACGAGTACGAACAATAGCAACGTAACTATCAGCGGGGCTGAAGTACGCTTGTACCATTGTAGCAACAAGTTTTGAACATTCATCATGAGAGATTAACTCCTGAAAATCAACAAAAAATTTATATTATATATAGTTATGTCTTAAGTATAGAACGTAACAAATTTTACCATACAAAAATGGTGCCATCTGTTTTTGATAGAAAAATACTTCATCGCAATTCACAAAAATACAAAACCAAATTGTATTTACCTATTTTTTTCAAAGAATTTTAAGTAAACTTTGAAAAAAAGTTAGAATACAATTGAACCAGGAAGCAATTCTGCCCATCTGGTGTATACAATAACTCTATATCCTAATAAGGTCGAAAATACCAACAACGTAAACCCTGCAAATTTATGCAAACGGTCAATTAATCGTAATGACATTCTATCTTTATATTTGTTTGCAACTCTAATTAAGGAATATAACCAAATAAAGTTTCCTGCTCCAAAGGCAACTGAAAAAACAAAATTGTTCATTATTGTTAATGGAAACAGTCCCATTTTTTGAATTGCAGCAAAGAATGATGTCAAAAAAGGTAAAAAAGTTGGATTAGCTAAATTTGTAGAGGCTATACCCAATCCGATAAAGAACGGTCCTTTTTCTTGAATTTTCTTTAAAAAACGATGAAAGAATGTATTATTGGACTCAGTTTCTTCCATTTCGTTTTGGCTTTTATGCCGTATTTGGTAAATTCCATACGACAACAAACCAATAATGCAAGCTGTTTGAAAGATTAAAAATGCAATTGGATTTCCGTCGAAGAACTCCATAAAAGTACTTATCACCAAAGAAATTGCAGATATTGCTATTATACTATAGAGTATATCTGTAAGACCGGCAGCATAAGATAATGCATATGCCCCTTTGACATCGTTACGCATAACATATTTGAACGATGCAATAGTAAATGGTCCTGGAGGCATTGCTAAAATAATTCCAATCACAAGACCCGTAAGAATAGCAGCTATCAAAGAAGACTACCTTTTTTAAACATTAACATTAAAATAAATTGTGTGTAAAAAAACTGACACATCGAAATTCAAACTGTGTAAGTAATTGAACATTACATTTTGTAATACTTTTTTTTTGTAACTTACAAATATACGGAATTGAAAATGGTTTTTCAACTTACTGAATTTTCTTATTATTTAAACACTTCATGGAATCAGTTTCAAAAAGTTCCTTCATACAAAGATTAGGGTTGTTTTCAACTATAATGATTGTTACCGGAAGTATGGTAGGATCGGGTATTTTTAAAGATCCTACAGATATCGCCGCAGCTCTTGGTATTCCTTTTTGGTATTTACTCATTTGGGTCATTGCAGGTATATTGACATTAATTGGTGCATTAGCTAATGCTGAAGTAGCTTCAATTTTCCCTAAAACTGGTGGACAGTACATCTATTTTAAAGAAATGTACGGTGATACAGTAGCCTTTTTTTATGGTTGGTCTATCTTTGCTGTTATCCAAACCGGTTCAATAGCCTCAATTGCCTATGTTTTTTCTGAATATAGCCAAACATTTTACACCTTTCCACGGTTTTCAGTCAGTATAGAACAAAGTTTTCAATTATACTTACCCTTTTTAGGTACCTTTTATCCTTTAAAAGAAATAGGATTAAAAGCTGTTACTATTTGTGTGATTTTCTTTTTATCTGGAGTAAATATACTTGGTGTAAAATCTGGAAGTGGACTTCAAAATATTTTCACAGTAGCAAAGTTTCTGGCAATTGGTGGACTGGTTCTTTGTGCCTTTTTATTTGCTCAAAACGGCATACCTCATTTTCAAACATCAAGTTCATTTCTTAGCCATACGAATATTTCATTTTTAATGGGATTCATTGTTGCAATTCAAGCAGCATTTTGGTCCTACGATGGATGGAATAATATCACCTATATTGCTGGAGAAGTGAAAACACCCCAGCGGACAATTCCAAAAGCCTTAATTATTGGAACTATAACCGTTATCTGTATTTATGTTTTAGCAAATGCAGCCTTTTTGTATGTTTTACCTTTGTCTACTATTGCGAAATCCTCCTTGTTAGCCAGAGATGTAGCAACGGTTATCTTTGGAGGAATAGGCGGTTATTTGGTTGCAGCAGCAGTTATGATTTCTACATTTGGAACTACTAATGGAACAATCCTTGCAAGTGCAAGAGTATACCAAGCAATGGCTGAAGATGGATATTTTTTCAAGAAAATGAAAGAAATACATCCACGATTTCTAACACCACATTATGCACTTATTTTACAAGCAGTCTGGACATCGATGCTTGTAATGACAGGTACATTCAGAACATTAACGAATATGTTAATTTTTGTTACTTGGGTCTATTATGCTCTTGGTGTAGTAGGTCTTTTTATATTACGTAAGAAAATGCCAAATGCTGATAGACCTTATAAAGTTTTATTCTATCCGTTTCTTCCCTTTATTTTTGTTATTTTTGCATCTGTATTTGTTGTATTAACACTTTACACCGATATTCAAATGTATTTAGAAGGAAAGGTAGAGATAATAAATTCCTTGTATGGCTTATTCTTAGTGTCAACTGGTATACCTTTTTATTTTTACTTTAGAAAAAACAAACAACTAACTTAATGGAAATAATCTTTCAGATTTTACAGGTATGGCTGTGGGCTTCGCTTGGTTTTACTTTTGTAGAGGCATATTTAAAAGTAAATAAACTTTGGAAACGTAAACACGAACGCAAAGTGGCAGAAGCACAGTCGATAATGGGATCTTGCGTAGCATTGTTAGCAGGGATGCCATTTTTCTTTCGATATGTTACTCGTTCTGATTTTGAATCTGCAGTTGGTTCTTTTGTTTGGCTCAGTGTAAGTGTGTTTATAATTTTTGTTGGTAGTGGAATTTGGCTACAAAGGGAAGACAAAAAAATAAGCTTTTTTAGACTCATTAAAGATGCCTTAAAACTTGAAGGAACTGAAGTTGGGAATCTTGCGAAAGCACTTATTCGCCACCCAGTTGGCGCTAAAAACATGGTTGAGATATTAGTACAAATTGCCCATATAGACAATGAGTTTCATAAAAAAGAACGAGAGTTTATAGAACTCTTTATTTCAAAATGGAATATAAATATATCGTTGAATGACTTTCTACTTTATCATAATAAAAATGAAAATGTAAATTATACTACCCTATTAAAGGCAGTTGAAGATTATTTAGAAATACTTCCACCTGAAAAACAAGTTGCTCAGTTGATTGATACGATTAATGAATTAATTCATGTTGACGATACTATAACAATTGAAGAGAAAATGACCGTTTCTGAAGTAACCTCTATGCTTCGAGATTATATAAATCAAGACAGAGATATTAAAAAATTCGAAGTTTTTATAGTGCCTCGAAACCAAGAGCAAGAAGAAAGAGCATTATCAATATTGTTTGATTACAAGCGCAAAGAACTTCCCGGTGGTTACGTGTTTTCTGTTGCTGAATATTTTTCTGAAGACTATGCAGAAATGGTTTGTGAAGAATATAGGAAATTAGGGCTTTTTGCAATTTCATTGCGAATTCCTGAAGTTATTGAAGAAGCCTCTTAAAGTGTTTTACTAATGAAGTAGCATTTCAATTACAAGAAACCAAAATCTAAGCGATGGACCCGTTATTCTTATTACTACAAATTGGTATTTGGGTATCACTTGTGTTTACTGTTCTTGAAGTATATTTAGTAATAAATAAACTTTGGAAAAGAAAACACGAAAGAAAGGTTGCGGAATCACAGTCGTCGATGGCGGCACTAGTTGCTCTTGTAACAGGATTTCCATTTCTGTTTCATTATATTCATCTTAAAGATTGGGAATCATTTGTAGGTGAAATACTATGGTTAACGGTAAGTTTCTTCATACTCTTTGTGAGTAGTGGATATTGGCTATTTAGAGCTGACAAACGAGCAAGTATTTTTAGCTTATTAAAAGATGCAGTTCGATTAGAAGGCACCGAGGTTGGAAACTTAGCAAAAGCATTATTACGTAAACCTGTGGGACCCAATAGTATGGTTACTATTCTGATTCAAATTGCTTGCATAGATAATAAATTTCATCACAAAGAACGAGAATATATAGAAAATTTCATTAAAAAATGGGATATCAAACTTTCAATCGATGATGTAATTAACGATCAAGATAGTTTCAATAAAGGGAATTTTAAAAGTCTTTTATTCGCCGTGAAAGAATATATTTCTATTGTTCCTCCTGAAAAACAAGTTGCTGAAATGATTGATACCATCAACGAACTAATTAATATTGACGATTCAGTTACTGATGAAGAAAGGATGATTGTCTTAGAAGTTAATTCTATGCTACAAACCTATCTAAACACAGAAGTAGGATTAGAAAAGTTTGAAGTATGTATAATCCCTCGGTCTGAAGAACAAGAAGCAAAAGCGATATCTGTTCTTTTCAATTATAAATACAAAGAATTACAAGGGGTAAACGTCTTTTTAGTTGGTGAATATTTTTCAGAAGAATATGCAGAAATTATTTGTGAAGAATATAGATCTTTAGGATTATTCGCAGTCCCCCTTCGTCCTTCTCAACAAACAGAGCAAGAGTAACTAAAATGGCGTCAGATTATTTTTCTATACATACAACAACTCCTGAAGAAAGAAAAGTAACAGAAATTGTTCGACTTCTTCATACAGGTGCAGTAATGCTGTATCCAACAGATACCGGATATTCGTTAGGGTGTAGTTTAGAACAAAAAAGTGCGATTGAGCGAATTCGTTCTATTCGGAAATTAGAACCAAATAAAGGGCTTACGTTTATGTGTCATTCCCTTTCGAATATTTCCGATTATGCTATTGTTTCTGACAAAGCGTACAAGACAATTAAAAAACTAATACCCGGACCATTTACGTTTATTCTTCCAGCTACCAAAATGATTCCTAAATTAGTGTTAGATCCAAAAAAGAAAACGTCTGGAATACGGGTACCTGACCATACACTTTCGTCAATTTTGATAAAAGAGTTAGGCAACCCATTACTTTCAATTACAGCGAAACATCCTACAAAGGAACATTCCTATCCACACGAATTACTAGATTTACTTGCAGGGTTTGTAGATATTGTAATTGAACCTGATAGAGAAGATTTTGTAGGAGAATCTACCGTAATTGATATGACAACAGATACATTTGAAATACTACGATTAGGAGCAATGCATACTAACGTAGAATTACAATTACAATAGAACCGAATATTAAAGAAATTAGTACTATCCCTTGAAGAAAAAAATACTCATTACCTCAGCCTTATTATATGCCAATGGCTATTGCCATTTAGGCCATATTGCTGGTGCATATTTACCAGCAGATATCTTTGCTCGTTTTCATCGGCTTTTGGGAAATTCCGTCCTATTTGTTTCAGGTTCAGATGAATATGGAGCAGCAATTACGATGGCTGCAGAAAAACAAAATACTACACCAAGAGAGATTGTAGAATTATACCATAATGAAAATAAAACAGCATTATTAAATTTTGGAATGTCTTTCGATATATTCGACAGAACCACAAACCCAATCCATAAAGAAACTGCTCAAGAATATTTTTTATCTTTTCATAATAACGGATTTCTATCCACAAAAGAAGAAGATCAATTTTACGATGCTTCAGCTTCAATGTTCTTACCAGATAGATATGTTGAAGGTGTCTGCCCTAATTGTTCTTACGATAAAGCTCGAGGAGATCAATGCGAACGGTGCGGTGCCTATTACGACCAAACTGAATTATTACACCCTAAAAGTCTAATTTCTGGTACAACACCAGAAGCACGAACGACAAAACATTGGTATTTTCGTTACGATCTATTTCAATCATTTTTAGAAGGGTATATTCTACAATTTTCTAATGAGTGGAAAGAAAATGTATTGCAACAAACCAGATCTTGGTTACAAAAAGGACTTAGTGAAAGGGCAATTACACGCGATTTAGATTGGGGAATTCCTGTACCACTTCCAGAAACAACTGGAAAGGCAATGTATGTTTGGTTCGAAGCAGTATTTGGTTATATTTCGGCAACAAAGCAATGGGCATTAGAAAATAATTCTAGTTGGCAAGAATGGTGGAAAAATCCTGAAACTACTTATTATGCTTTCATTGGAAAAGATAATATAGTTTTTCATACTTTAATGTTTCCTGCTATGCTTTCGGCTTTAAAAGATGGCTATATTTTACCCTCGAATGTTCCTGCAAATGAATTTATGAATTTGGAAGGTAGGAAGTTTTCTAAATCCGCAAATTGGGGAATTGATCTACGTGATTTCCAACAGCAATTTCCCGATGAAGAATCTACTGATGCACTTCGGTATACCATTGCAATGAATTTCCCAGAAACAAGAGATTCTGACTTTACTTGGACTAATTTTCAAGTGAGAGTAAACAATGAACTATCAGCAATTTTAGGTAATTTTATTAATAGAACATTTGCTTTTACGGATAAAAACTTTTCTAGTAAAGCTCCACAAATTTCTAATTCTACCGCAATTAGTAATGAATGGAATGACACTCTTGATCAGCTTAAAAACCCAATGGAAGTTCTTCCTTCTAAAGATTCGATTTTACGTGAGGTAGATAGAATTATAATTGAATCTTTGTATACACATTATACTTTAGCAACTTCCAATTTTCAAAATTGTAAATTTAGAGATGGGATTCTTGAGTTAATGTCAATGGCTAGGGCTGCCAACAAATATTTTAACGATGCTGAACCGTGGAAAACGGTAAAATCGAATCCTTAAGATGCAGCATTAACAGTATATATATGTCTTCATATTGTTCGAGTATTAGGCTTTGTTTTTGAACCGATTTTACCATTTAGTTCTAGAAGAATTCTCAATTCCTTTAATGATTCTGAGGTTAGCGAGTGGGAAAATTCTTTACAATTTTCAGTAAAAAAAACAACTACTATTTCAAATTCTGGAGTTTTGTTCACGAAGGTTGAAGATTCGTTAGTAGAAGAGTTAAAATCCAAATTAGGATCAAACTCTCAACTAATTATTACTACAGATTCTGACAATAAAACGAAAATTGACCACAGTGAATCGATTGAAAAACCAATTCAAATAGAGGGTCTAATTTCAATAGTTGATTTTATGAAAGTTCAATTACGAACTGCAGTCATTGTTTCTGCTGAACCTGTTCCTAAATCTAAAAAATTATTAAAACTACAAGTGACTTTTGGTAATGAAGAACGTCAAATTCTTGCAGGAATTGCAGCTTTTTATACTCCTGAAGAATTAATAGGAAAAGTTGTTGTTGTAGTGTGTAATCTTGCTCCTGCAACATTAATGGGCAATACTTCAGACGGTATGCTTTTAGCTGCAAATAGTTCTGAAGGAACTCTTTCCTTGGTTACTATAGATTTGAAAAATGGTGCTTTGTTAAATGCTGAGGTTCGATAATGGCAAATGAGTTAGAATCAAATTCAACGTCGAGTACAATTAGCCGCTGGGGAATGTTATTTCTTGTTAGTAGCATTGCTATTGTTACATCATTCTTTGTTTCTCAAGTGATCATTATTAACAAATTACTTTCAGAAATTGAAACAAAAGAACGAAAACTTTCTTCTATCAATTCTACCGCCGAAGCTTTACATACAAAAATTAGTGATTTACAATCTGCACCACGAATCGAAAAAATCGCAATCCAAAAACTTGGAATGATTCAACAAACAAAATCTCCGATTACTATTCCGTGATATTCTACACATTTACAATTTGTCAGTTTTCTTATGAAATATAAAGATTATTATGCAGTTCTCGGAGTAGCTAAAACTGCTTCGAAAGATGAAATAAAAAAAGCATATCGTTCATTGGTATTTAAGTATCATCCCGATAAAAATCCTGGTAATACTGCAGCTGAAGCAACCTTTAAAGAAGTTGCCGAAGCATACGAAGTTTTAGGTGACGATGAAAAAAGAAAGAAGTATGACACCGTAGGTTCTTCTTGGAATTCATTTTCTCAATCTGGTGGAGATTCTAATGATTTTGATTGGAATCAATGGAAAAGTCGGAAAAAATCTACGAAAAATACCGATAATTTTCGAGATACTTTTTCAGATGGTGGAGTTTCTGACTTTTTTCAACAAATGTTTGGGAACCGACGTGGTTCTGAATCCAAAATTCCTAAAAGTCCAGGAATACACTTTGAAGTAAATTTAGATATTAGTCTAGATGAGTCATTCGAAGGTGCAAAAAAAGTGATCTCAGTTGAGAATCGAAAAATTGAAGTTGCTTTAAAACCAGGAGTACAAAGCGGACAAGAGTTAAAGATTTCTGGAAGAGGTGGAAAATCTAATTCCGAGGGTCAAGATGGCGATGTGTATATCAAGGTTGTTATTCCTCCTCATCCAATTTACCAACGATTAGAAAACGATTTATACGTTGATGTCGATACAAGTATCTATACTGCAATATTTGGTGGTAGCGTTACGGTTCAAACATTTCATGGTAAGGTAAATGTAAAAATTCCACCTGAATCTCAACAAAAAAGTACTTTGGTTCTTAGAAAACTCGGGATGCCGATTTATGGTAAAGATAAATCGTTTGGTGACCTTTATGTTCGATTAAATATTCTTGTTCCTACGAGACTTACTGCTGAAGAGAAAGAATTGTTTAAAAAACTTTCGTCACTTCGAAAGGAATCATAGATGTCTACTATTCGCTTTGAAGAAGTATCAAAAACGTACGAAAATGGATATTTAGCGCTTAAATCCGTTTCATTTACTATAAATGAAGGGGAATTTTTTGTTTTAGTAGGTCCTTCTGGGTGTGGAAAATCTACTTTGTTACGATCTGTTGCTGGTTTAGAACAAATTCAAAGTGGAAACATCTATTTTGGAGATGAGAATATTACTTCCTATGAACCAAAAAATAGAAATATTGGAATGGTGTTTCAAAACTATGCATTGTACCCACATTTGACAGTTTTTGAAAACATTGCATTTCCGCTGCAAATACAAAAAAAACCGAAAATTGAAATTGATACCTTAGTTCGTTCTGTTGCAAAGCAAGTTTCTTTAGAACAACTTTTAGACCGAAAACCGAAAGAACTTTCCGGTGGACAACGCCAACGTGTTGCATTAGCACGTGCATTAGTAAAGAATCCAAATGTCTATTTGTTCGATGAACCACTTTCTAATTTAGACGCTCATTTAAGAGCTCAAATGAGGATTGAGATTCTTTCACTTCGCAAAAAATTTCAAAAAACATCAATTTATGTTACTCACGATCAAACTGAAGCGATGACAATGGCAACAAGAATTGCTGTTATGAAGGAAGGGAATATAGTTCAAATTGGAACGCCAACTGAATTGTATTCTAACCCTAAAACACATTTTGTGGCAACATTCATTGGTAGTCCAACTATTAATACGTTTGAGGGTGTATTCAAATCGAATAATGGAAATTTTTTCTTCGAAGATATACAATCTGGAATACAATTTTCAGTTCCAAGTATACCGAAAGATTATATTACAAATACGGAAATTCTTTTTTGTTTTAGAGCAGAATCGTGTAGAATAGCTTCAACACTAGAAGAGAGTGGTTCTATTAGTTTTGATTTAGTTGAATACCTTGGGAATGAATCATTAGGGTATTTTTCAGCAAATATAAGGAATATGATTGTTCGGTTACCCGCTGATTTTACAATAGTACCGGGTCAAAAGTACACATTACATTCAAATGGTACAAATTACTTTTTCTTTGATATTTTAAGTGGGGAACGTATCTTTACAGAAGAATAAAAATTACGTCAATGTATTCTTATAAAAGTCTTCTAGATTTAATTTCTAAGTATTTATTTATAACCTTCACGGTTAATTCTTTCGGTTCAACTAACAATGTTAAAATTCCATTTTGCTGTAATTCTTTAACAATGAGTTTCTTTTCTAAAGCAAAACTTTCAGCTATCGTTTTAGTATAAATTTCTTCTGTTGTTGTAGAAATTGAATTTGTTACATCTCGCAACTCTGTGTTTTCGAAAAATACAACTACTACAAGATGTCTCTTGGAAATCATTTTAAGATAGGGCAGTTGACGTTGAAGCCCAAATGATGTCTCGAAGTTCGAGAACAACACTATCAACGAACGTTGCGGGATTAACGAAAGCATAGAAGCAGTAACTAATTCAAAATTGGATTCTTTAAAACTTGATTTTTGATTGTAAAGGACATCGACAATTTTTTTTTGTTTGGATTCTTTTTTTGTCTGCTTTTATAAATGCACCTGCACGATTTGAAAATGTAACTAACCCTGCTTTGTCATCTTTTATAATTGCAACATTTGCCAAAGATACAGTCGCATTAATAGCATAGTCGAGCAAAGTCATTCCTTCGAATGGCATTTTCATTGTTCTCCCTTTATCAATCACGCAATATATTTGTTGCGATTTCTCGTCTGTAAATTGATTCACCATCAACTGTTGAGATCTGGCAGTAGCTTTCCAGTTTATTGTTCTATAATCATCACCGGGAACATATTGTTTTATTTGATCAAATTCATTGCTTTGTCCAATTTTTCTAATTTTCTTAATTCCGTAATCTGTTAGTCTGTTGGAAATTGCCATTAATTCGTACTTACGCATTTGAATATATGAAGGATACACCGCTACAGTTATAGGTGTTGCCGCAATTACTTTTTTCTTAACTAACGAAATTTTCGTACGAATAAAGACTATTACATTCCCAAAATTATATTCACCACGTTTTTTTGGAACTACTTCATATTGATAATACCCTTTTACAAAAGGAGATAACGGTATGGTTGTATGTATATCTGAACGGAATTGAAATTGTGATGGTAATTCGTCTATTAGATCAATAACAACTGGGATTGAATATCTACTTTCTATAAATAAATCCACAGGGTTTTTATCCCCGTTTGAAAGTTTTTCTGGAATTGAACGAGTAACGAAAATTGTTCCTGATCTATACACTAATAGGATATCAATAACAGTTAGAATTAACAGCATCAAAAGTGCTATTTTCCCAATTGGAATAAATATTGGTACAAAAAAACCAGTTACGAATATGCAGATGATAAAACTAGATCCGTAAAAGAATTTAGAGTGAAAGAATAGCGAAGAAAGGAATTTTTTCATTGACTCTTTTAAATAAAAAAACTCTCAAAATACTTTGAGAGTTCAAATATAATACTATTTTGGTTTATTTATACCAATTCAGCATTTAAGGTTGTTGAAGTGGTTCTAAGAATTCGTACAGGAACTATATCACCAATTACATATCCTCGAATATCTTCATGATTGAAAAAGGTAATTTTATTGGAGTCTGTTCTACCAACCCATACTTCAGTATTTCTTTTGCTTGGACCTTCAATTAAAACGTGTTCAATTGTTCCAACGGTAGTTTCGTTTATTTGGCGAGCAATTTCGTATTGAAGGGTAATAATTTCATTTAGTCTTCTGGTTTTAACTTCATCTGAAACATCATCTCCCATTTTCCATGCTTTTGTATTTTCTCTTGGAGAATATTTAAACATAAAAGCACCGTCAAAGCGAACTTGTTCAACTATCCGCATCGTCTCTAAATGGTCTTCTTCTGTTTCTGTAGGAAAACCAGAAATAATATCGGTTGTCAACGCACAATTAGGCATCAACTCTCTAATTTTGGCAATTCTATTTAAATATCTTTCTATTGAATAGGTTCTATTCATTAACTCTAAAACCCTATTTGAACCAGCTTGAAAAGGAAGATGAATATACTTACAAATATTGTCAAATTCAGCCATTGTTTCAATAACTTGGTCGCTCATATCTTGAGGATGAGATGTGGTATATCGAATTCTCATCAACGGAACAGCAATTGCAGTCGCACGTAGTAAATCGGCAAAGTTATGATTATGTTCTGTGTCTAAATAACTATCTACATTTTGACCAAGAAGCGTGATTTCTTTAAACCCAGAATCGTAAAGATTCTTTGCTTCTTCAACAATAGAAGACATCGGTCTTGAACGTTCTCTTCCTCGTGTAAATGGAACTACGCAATATGTACAAAACTTATCGCATCCACGCATAATTGAAATCCACGCTGATATGCCTTCTGTTCGAAGTGGTACTATATCATCATAGGTTTCAACCTTACTCAATTTAATTGCAATGCCTCTGTTACCTTGCAAAGCTGATTCAATCAATTGAGGAACCTTTCTATATTCATCTGGTCCAACAACAATATCAACTAAGTTTTTTTCACCTAATAGTTGGGCTCTCAACCGTTCAGCCATACAACCTAACAAACCAACAACTAAATGAGAATTTCTTTTTTTGTAATATTTCAAATGATTTAAACGGTCGTAAATTTTCTTTTCTGCATTTTCACGAATAGCACAAGTATTTAACAAAATAACATCTGCTTCTTCTGGTTTCTGCGTTGATTGAAAACCTTCCGATTGTAATACTCCACCAACTATTTCAGAATCATTTGTATTCATTTGACAACCATAGGTTTCAATATAAACCTTGGTTGTTTGAGAAAGAACATTTTTTCCTTTTGTTTCAGGTTTTATTTCAGTTAATATCGGTAAATCTATCATAGAATCTGTTTCGCTTTTTATTTTTTCGAATTAAAAGAAAGAATCGTTTCTGTCTGTGAACTAGGCAGTACTGATTGTAGATACGTTTTTTCTTGTGTAAGAAACTGATCTATTTTTTCACTATTGTTCAGTTTAGTTTGGTACAAAAGATATTCAATTGCAAAGC
>JBDNFX010000235.1:0-2992 GCA_041689575.1 Kapaibacterium sp. (SeqCode) | reverse complement strand
TGTACCATTGTTATTTACTAGCACCGTTTCTTCGGCTATTAATTTACTTCCAAATTGTAATATATTTGGTTTTAACTGTAATGATAGAAAGTCCAGAAGCTGATATTCAATCGATAAACCAATTGCAGGGAAAAGAGAAAGTCCTGATTTTGAACCAAACACTGTTGGACAACAAGTTGGAACTGAATTATAACCACTATAATTAGCATCGGTTAACAAAAAAGGCAAAGCTCCATGAAGACCAAACGTAAATGAAGATTGGAAACTTGTATCTCGTTTTTCTTGTGAAAAAGCCTCAGTATTCTGAACTGAAAATGAAATGAAAACTGCAATTAGAAAAACTAATTTTAAAAGAGTAGATTTTTGCATTCCGTTGTGAGTATTCAACTTTAAATTGTTTGTATAAATTCAAAAATACACTTCACTTAGTTACAAATCAAAGTTTTAGTCAATAAAAGTTCTAAAAGCATCGATTTTTTTTTGATTAGCTGTTTTCGATACGTTATTTCTATGAAAAGTACGTCAGTGTTTGTTGTTTTTGTATTGCTGAAGTTTTAAAGGAAATATTTTGGCTTGGTCAACTGTTCAAACTGAAGAAGATAAACAGAATCAAAAATTGATTATTCAATCAAATAAAATACCGAAACATATTGCTATAATTATGGATGGCAATGGTAGATGGGCTAAAAATAAACATCTTCCAAGAATCGCAGGTCATAAAGTTGGTTTAGATAGTGTACGAGATATTATAGAATCTTCAGACCAATTAGGTGTTAAGTTTCTTACTCTCTATGCATTTTCAATCGAAAACTGGAAAAGACCTTCCTTAGAAGTTACGTTTCTTATGAAACTACTTCGACAATATTTAGAAAACGAAATCGAAGAGCTTCATAAGAATAATGTTCGGTTAAACACAATTGGTAAAATTTCTTCTTTACCTAAGAATGTTCGAACAATATTAAAAAACTGTATGGAAGTAACAAAAGATAATACCGGTTTAGTATTAACTCTTGCACTTTCATATAGTGGACGATGGGACATTGTTCGTTCTGTGCAAATGATTGTTTCTGATGTTAGAAGAGGTAAGGTTTCACCTGAAGATATTAATGAAGAATTTTTTTCTAATTATCTTCAAACAAATTCACTGCCAAATCCCGATTTATTGGTTCGAACAAGTGGTGAAATGAGATTAAGTAATCTCCTATTGTGGGAATTAGCTTATTCAGAACTATTTGTAACTGAAAAATTGTGGCCTGATTTCAGAAGAAATGAATTATATCAAGCAATAGAATCGTTTTCAAAACGAGAAAGAAGATTCGGAATGACTTCGGAACAAATAACGGAGCTTTCTGACAACCAAAATGACACAAAAGGTTACATTCAAAGAGTACTCGATGCCTTCAATTCTCGCTAAAATTTCTACATTTTTTTTATTTCTATTTCTATCCTTTTCATTGTATTCACAACAACGTGAAGAAACTAAAACTGTTTTTTCAGTTGAAGTGGAAGGAAACCGATTTACCTCAAAAGAAGAAGTAAAAGCTATATCTAACCTTCGTTCAGGAATGGTACTTTCAGCGGATGTTTTAAACAAATCTGTGAAAAGTCTTTGGTCGAAAAAACTATTTTCTGAAGTTGAAGTAATTGAAGTTGCCGAAAACTCCTTAGGAACTACTATTAAAATTATAGTAAAAGAATTACCAAGACTACGTTCCATAGATATAGTAGGGGCTGATAGAATTTCTGAACAAGATATTAGAAAAGCTATAGATGTACCAACTGATATTTCAGTTTCTGAAAACGAAATTTATCAAATTAAAAAGAAGATAAAAAAACTATACGAAAAAGAAGGTTTAGCTTTTGCAGAAATTGCTCATAGTGAAAAATTTAACGATTCTACTGGCTTCTTAGCTTTAACTATTATAGTCAAAGAAGGTCCTGACTTTAACGTAAATGAAATTGTTTTCTTAGAAAACAAGGAATTTTCCGATGAAGAACTTATCTCAGTATTTGAAGATATAAAAGTAAAAACTTGGTGGCAATTTTGGCGATCAAACAAATTTGATAAAGAAAAATATACAAATGACAAACAAAAACTTGTTGCTTTTTATAAAAAGAATGGATTTGTTGATGCTCAAATTGTAAATGATACCATTCAATTTGATAAAACTAATAGTTCTATTTCTTTAGTAATTACACTTTATGAAGGTCAAAAACTATATATTCGTACAATATCTTTCGAAGGAAATTCTGTCTATCCAAAGGAAGTACTAATTAGAAGACTGAATATTCTTTCTGGTTCTGCATTTGATCAAGAATTGTTTAATCAAAATTTAGAGATTAATCAAGAACAAACCGACGTAAAATCACTGTATATGGATATAGGTTATTTGAATGCTCGCTTTGTACCTGAGATAAAGAAAGTCTCTAAAGATTCAATTGATATTACTGTAAAAGTATTTGAAAACGAAAGAGCAACAATAAGAAATGTCTTAATTTTCGGAAATACAAAAACCAAAGAAAAAGTTATTCGACGAGAATTGTTTACACGCCCTGGAGATTCTTTTAGTCGATCAGCAATTATCCGCAGTATAAAAGGGTTAGGAGTTTCAAATTTCTTTAATCCAGAAAAATTACGTCCGAACGTAAAACCAGTTCCTGGAGACAACACAAAGGTTGATGTAGAATACTATGTGGAAGAAAGATCTACAGATACATTCAATGCATCTGTTGGATTTGCGGGTGTTTTTGGTTTAACTGGTGCTATTGGCTTTACGTTTAACAACTTTTCGATTACTGAACCATTTAGCGGTGGAGCTGGTCAAGTATTGAACTTCAATTGGGAATTTGGTCAAGCAAATAGATTACAAACATTAAATTTTGGATTTACTGAGCCTTGGTTTTTAGATACGCCTACAATGTTGGGTTTTAATATCTTTGATACTCAACAGAATTTAAATTTTCAATCAAGACAAACAGGTATTCAAACATC
>JBDNFX010000234.1:0-4371 GCA_041689575.1 Kapaibacterium sp. (SeqCode) | reverse complement strand
AAAGCCAAGAAATAAATTGTATTTTACTACATTACTTTTGTTACTTAAATCGAAAGAAACGAATGAAATTCTTTACAGATATTTTCAGTAAAATCATTGTTACAATTATCTTCATTTCAGTTCTTGCACTTCCAAGTTTTACCTTCTCATCTCAAGATACCTTGAAAGTCGTCGTTGCGGGTTCTCCTCCCTTCGTTATTGATACAATATTAAATGGAGAAAAAAAAGTTACTGGTATTTCCATTGACATATGGAATAGTATTGCAAAGGATTTAGGAATAGAGTATTCTGTAGTTCGTGGGAAAACAGTTGGTGGTTCAATAGATTCATTACAAAAGGGTGTTTTTGATATCCTTGTGGGTCCAATTACTGTTACTGCTGATAGATCTGAAAAAGTTCTCTTTATGCAACCGTATACAAGGGGTAAAATGGGAATTATGACAACAGTTGGAGAATCATCTTTCTTTGATTTTGTGTCTCCTTTATTTTCTAAAACTTTTGCTGTTGGGATTGGTGCATTACTTGGACTATTATTTACTATTGGAAATATTGTTTGGTTCGCTGAAAGGAAAATTAATCCTGAATGTTTTCCCAAAAATTATTTCAGAGGTGTAATAAATGGAATGTGGTTTAGTATTGTAACTTTTTCAACTGTAGGATATGGCGATTTAGTAGTTAAATCACATTTTGGAAGGGTTATGTCTGGTTTTTGGATAATATGTTCAATGATAATAGCTTCTTCTCTAACAGCTTCAATTGCAACTGCATTTACTTTAAACCAGCTAAGAAATTCCTCAATTGAAAAAGCATCTGATTTACTAAATAAAAAAGTTGCCACTGTTGAAAAAACTACTGCTTCAGATATAGCACATAAATATACAGATAGGATACTGAAAGAATCTACATTAGATATGTCTATTAGTAAACTAACTTCAAAAGAAGTTGATGCAGTAATATTTGGAGCGCATCAATTAGAATACTTCTTGCATAAAAACCCAAATGACCAGTTATTAATTATTACTATAGATGATGAAGTAGAAAATATAAGCTTTGTATTAGAAAATCATTCAAAGTATCTAAATTCTTTTAACACTTCTATGTTAAAGAAAATAGAAGATGGTTCTATTAACAAATTGTTTGAAAAGTATGGGGTTGCTCGATAGTTAGGGAAGAGAAATTCCAAAGAACAAACATTGAAACAAAGACTAAATAAATAGAAGAGTAAATTTCTTGGAAGTTTACTCTTCTATTTGTTGGACTTTATCGAACTTGTTTTTTAACTCTCTAAACTCTTTTAAAAGTTGAGGAAGTTGGTTTAGAGCGGCTTCTTGTTTTAATGTTGTAAGATGTTCTTTAGCGGGTGAACCAAAGTAATGTCCTGGTTTTGTAATGTTCTTAGAAACACCTGTTTGAGGATGAATAATAACATTTTCAACAAGATTTAAATGACCAATAATACCTACTTGACCACCGATTCTATTTCCTTTACCAATTGTAGTAGAACCTGCAATTCCAGATTGTGAAGCAATTGCTGAGTTTTGACCGATCCGAACATTATGAGCAATTTGAACTAAGTTATCTATTTTCACACCATCTTCAATAATAGTAGTTCCAATTGTACCTCTATCAATAGTTGTATTGGCACCAATATCGCAATGATTTCCAATCTGTACATTACCAATATGTGGAATTCTTTTGAATGAACCATCAAGGTTTTCAATAAAACCAAAACCATCTGAACCAATGACAGCACCACTATTTATAATAGTATTTTCACCAATTGTAGTTCGTTCATAACAAGTTACATTTGCTCGTAAAATACTATCTTTTCTAATTATACATTCAGATTCAAGTACAACATTTGCGAAAATGACAACGTTGTCTTCAATGATACAATTTTCACCAATTACAACATTTGCATGTATAGAAACATTTTTTCCAATAGAAGTATTATCTCCAATAACAGCGGATGAATGAATCACAGATTCTTTTTTTGGAATCAGACTTAAAACAAACTCTATATATTGAACAATTGCATCGTAGGGTTTATCAACTAATATTAAGTTTTGAACCGTTTCTTGGCTAAATGAAGAAGAAACTATAACACAAGAAGCTTTTGTTGTGGAAATATATTTTTCGTATCGAGGATTAGCAACAAAAGTGATATCACCTTCAATTGAATTCTCAATCGAAGAAACACCTGTGATAGGAGTAGAAGGATTACCTGTTATTTTTCCGCCAATAATAGCAGCAATTTCTGCAATAGTTCGAACCATCATTTTATAAAAATATATAGTTAATCGATTTCATCATCATTAGATTTGCTCGATCGTGTACGAGATTTCTTTTGAGGTGCTTGTTTAGATTCAATTCGCTGATTTCTTGGGTCAGTTTCGATTGCTTTTTTCAATTTATCAAGATCTTCAGATACATCTACACCCAACTCTTCTAAAATGAAGACGGTAATATCATATTTTGGATTTACATAAGCCAATTGATGAGTGCTTTTGTCAAAAACTAAGTCATATCCTCTTGAATTAGAAATTTTTTGAACAGATGCATATATTTTTTCTATCAAGGGTTTATACAAAGTTGTTGGTAGTTTATCGACTTCTCCGGAAGGACTAAATTTTAACTTTGCAAATGCATCTCGTTCTTCTTTTTTTCGAACTAAATCCTTATCTTTTTCAATTCTTTCGAAGTCGCTCCAAATGAGACGATTGTTTTTAATTTCAGCTTCTAAATCTTGAATTTCTTTTTTCTTCAACTCTAATTCACGTTCCCATTCTTCCCAAGTAGAACGAATTTGTTGTTCAATTTGAGCAGATTCAGGTAAACGTTCTAAAACTCCTTTCGAAGAGAAATAGGCAATTTTTTGAGAAAAAGCTACAGTCGAAATTAAAAAAAACAGAACTGGAATTACAATGTTACTTATCATAAATCTTAATTGTTTAAATGAACAAAAACATTGAAAAAACAGATTATATTCCCTTAGTTATGTAGTTCTAATTTAACTAGACAAAATTATTTTAATCCACGTTTAATTTTGTCAATAACTTTATATGTTAGATCATATTGATCATCTGCAAACAATACAAATTGAGAAGCTTTATCGAATACAAATGTAAGTTTTTCTTCAGAAGCAACAATAGAAATAGCTTTTTGAACTTTTTCTTGGATAGGAGCCATCAATTTTAACCTGATTTTTTCAACATCTCCACCTACACCAAATTTATCTTCTTGATATCTTAGTCCACGTTCTTGCATACTTTGTAGTTCTTTTTGAATCTCTTGTTTAGCTTGGACATTTAACATACCCTCTTGTTTTTTATATTCTTCTAATCGGTCGGTAAGTTGTTTTTGTAATTGTGATAGAGTATCTCTAAATTTAGAACCTTTATCCATTAATTCTTTTTCTGCAGAAATTGCTTCTGGCATTTCTTTTACGACAGTTGGAATATCTACCATACCAATTTTAACCGTTGAAGTTGTAGCACCTTTTTGTGCAATAGTAGTTGTAGTAGCGATAAGGACTAACGAAAAAATCAAAAGTAGTGTTTTCATAAAATATATATAGTAACTTTTTAAAAAATTATCTTCCAAATTGAACGTGGAATTGCCAACCTGATCGATCTCTTGGTACTCGAACAGGATCAAAACCATATCCATAATCAAAACCAATTAATCCAATTGGTTGCAACATTATTCTCATTCCTACACCGGCAGACCTTTTTAAATCAAAAGGATCTGTCGTAGAAAAGTTATTCCAAACATTCCCTGCTTCTGCAAAGGTAATAAAATATATTGGCATTGGGCTTAAAGTAACAGCAAATCTTAGTTCTGCAACGTATCTTGACATTACATGAGAACCACTTTGAGACCCTAATAAATCTCCATCAGGATACCCTCGTAAAGGAGTAACATTAAATCCACCTAATCCATTCCCACCCATAAAGTACAAACTTTGTGGAGGAATTGTTGTATCATTTTTGATTCCTGTTACAAAACCCATATCTGCAGAAAGATATAACACAAGACGATTAAATCCATCAATTTGTATTAAGGGGTTAAAAAATTCCATCGTAAACTGATTTCGTAAGTAATCTGTGTTTCCAATTCCAATCGAACCACCAGCAAATTGAGATACAAGTGTCATTCGAGAACCACTAGTAGGAAACATTATATTATCTAAAGAAACTCTCGAAATAGTTTGACTAAATGTAGTTTCGAAAAAATTACCAACCCTAAATATTCTGTTAACTCCAAAACCTTGTCCGACATTATTTCGTTGGGCTCTCACAGACCAGTCGCCTCTAAAGTAATCGTCAGGCCAGCGAAATCTTCGTCCGATTGATGTTTGAATACCTGTTT
>JBDNFX010000233.1:0-3631 GCA_041689575.1 Kapaibacterium sp. (SeqCode) | reverse complement strand
TCTTCGTAAAATAACAGTGTCTGGATACGAATCAAAGTTTAAAGAATCTAATAAGTTTTGAATTGATGAATTTGATGTGAAGGAAATTTCTACTATGGTCTTATTCGTTTTATCTTTTAATATCTCAGTAGATGTTCGTTCTCCCAAGACATACAATATTGCATCAAAGATTATTGATTTACCAGCACCAGTTTCACCAGTAATGATAGACAAACCATTAGAAAATTGCAACAAAATAGTATCTATTAAAGTAAAGTTTTGAATTGACAGTGAAAGTAACATACTAAAGGTATTTACGAAGTTCTGAAATTTCTTTAACTAATACTGTTCGATTGTTTTGTTTGTATTGACTTAAAACGCCTACTTTTTCTAATTGAGTAATGTAGGTAACTGCTTCTTCGTAACTAATATTGAATTTATGTAAAATTGATCCAATTCCGGCTTTTTGTTCTTTTACGACAAATTCCGCAATTTTTAACAATAATGGATCAATATTCGAATTTCCGTTTAATTCTTTTTGTTCTTGGAATGGCAAATGATACGGATAACTATCAGCTCGTAATTGACTAAATGTGGAAGAATGAATTTCTTCATTACTCAGAAAGAATCGGGAATAATGATTTTGAGAATGAGAAGAAAAACGTAATACATAGTCATAGGCATTAAGCAAACCTTCTGCACTTGTCGATTGAAGTAATAGGCGAGAAGATGTTTTTGAATTAGTATACGAAGCAATTTTACAAGGAAAACGTTGAATAAGCATTGGGTCTAAACTAGGAACATTTTTAGAAATAGCTATTGTATGTATACCAACTGCTGCTCCACATAACAAAATAAGTGAAAGGTATTCTTTAGATTCCTTGTGTGAAGATAAAATTTCTATTGGATCAATGATTGTTACAATATAAGGTAATTGTTCTAACGGATTTTTTAAATAGTTAAATGCAGAAATTGTAGTTTTCTTATCTCTATCAAACAACTCTAATCTTTTTTTGGTTTCTAAATACAGTGCTTTAATGGCTTGAAAAGCTAGAATTTCAGTTGAATTTAAAATCTTACTTTCATCGGTAGAAGTTGTAGCAAATGAATGTACAAATATTGGTTTTACATTAATATACGGTAGTTCATCAAATACAATGGGTAAGAATTTAACAGAAACAGAATCATTATTCTTTGCTAAAGTAGAAATTATCGAAATAAGTAATGAAGTTTTTCCTGAACCAAAAGTACCTCCTATTAACACATTGTAATAATCAGATAAATCAAATCTGATTAATTCTCCATTGTTTTTGAAACCTACATCAATTGGTAAAATCCCTCGAGTGGATGGTTTTTGAATTTTTACATCTTTTATGATTTCTTGAATATTCTTTTTAGGAATTTCAATTTCTATCTTTGAATCTGATTGTAAGAATGATTCTATTACCACTCCGGGTGCTTTTAGGACATCAATAATTTCATGATAGAGAGTTTCTGATTGTAATCTATCAAATGATTTAGAAAAGTGTAAGGTATATATAGTCGTTAAAAGAGTATCATTTTGTTCCAAAGAACTAAACGGAATATGTACAATTTCTAATTTTGTTCGTAATAAATCTAAGTTTGATTGTTGGACCTCATTTGAAAAATCGACTAAATATTTTGTTTTTGTGGAGTTCTCATTTCGAATTGGTAGTTCAACCTTTTGTTCATATTCAAAGGGTAACTCATTTTGAATTGGTAGGTTTACTAAGTCAACAGGAATGGTTTCAACAACATCAAGTAATTGAACTGATTCAATTGTGGGAAAATCTATTCTTTCTTCTGCTGTAACTTCAAAATTACCGAGAAGCGATTTTTTTTCATTTTCGTCAATTATGTCTAACTCAGGATCAAGTTCAATATCTGATAATTCTTCAAAATCTGGGAGCATAGTTTCCCCCAATTGAGGCATAAAAACAAATTGATTCGTTGATTCTTCGTTTAACAAATCTATGTTTTCGAAAGAAATTGGAGATTCATATTGATTTTCATCATCAAATTCATCTTGTTCAGAAATTAATTCTTCAAAGAACTGATTTTCAATAGAAATATTAACATCCGTTTCTATTGATTCATGGATATTTGGTTCAATTTCTTCTATAACCTCTATTTCTTCTTTCCTATCAACAGATTCGTTTTTGGATTCAATTTGTTCGACTGCGTTGACATTATCTTCTAATTCACGCAATTCTAAGTTGTCTTCAAAAACTTCTTTAGTTTCAGTAGGAATTGTACCAATTACTGAAGTTGAAGTCTGTTCGAATTCTTCATAAGGATGAGGATTTTCAGAATCAACAGTATACTCTTCAATTTTATCAAGTACTTCTATTGGTTGTAGCTCTTCAAATTCTTCTTCATAAATTTCTAAATCTTCAACTTCATCGATTGGAACTAAAGCACTTGGTAACTTTTCGGAAACATAGTGTTCGATATCTAAAATTAAAGAATCTTGAGAATAGCTTACTTCCTCAGGTATTTCTATAGTAGATCGAAGTACTTCTATAGGTTCTTCCTCAGTAGAGTAAATATCTAAATAATACTGAGCTTGAGCTCGTAGAACATCCTCTGGAATAGAAGGTTTTACTTGTTTTCTTTTTGATAAATAAAGTCCACTAATCCCATAGGTTGCTATGTTGGCAATTGAAACAACCGCAGATATAGCAACAAATACAAATGCACCTATTTTACCAATTCCTACTATTAAGCTGTTTGCTATAAAATTGGACATAGTTCCAGAAAGTTCTTGAGGAATTATGGGGAGGAAAGAGCTTCTTAAAAGGGAAGAAACCGTACTAAAACATATTGCTAACAACAATATCCAAAAACTTCTTCTAAAATAGTTATATCCTAAAAATCCATTGACAAAAATTTCCCAACTACAAGCAACTAATAGAAAACTCAGTACTATTGACCAATATCCAAGTGTTTTATCTACACAAAAATTTGCTATAAAAGCACCAGGTAGCCCTAATTTGTTTTGTGAAATTTCAACCTTCGCTCTAAAATCATCAACATCATCAATAAACCCAAACAATGCTTGAATAGGAATCGAACCATTTTCTTTATCGCTTTGAGTATATGAAAGAATTGTAATAGTTAAAAAAAGCGACAAAATAAACGTTAATACTCCCAAAACACGAAGTTGTGTTTTAAGAGAAGTGTGTTCATCTTGTTGTAGTAGTAATGAGTTTTTCATAAAGTAATTACAGTGCTTTCACAATTTTGTTTTCATAGAGAGGAATAATTGTAGAAACATTTTTTTCAAAGCAGAAATCTATATCCTTTTCAAAGCCATTTTCAATTAATGCTATTCCATGTGATGTATTTTTTACAAAATCAATAAGAGTATTTTCTGTTTGGTTGTAAAGCATTTTAGCAACTTTTGCAGTGTCTGTTAGTTGTACATTTGTTGCATTTAAAGTAACAAATTCTTGAATGAAAGCACCAGCACATAGTACGTCGTCAAATGAAAATACTCCATTTGATCCTGCACAAGCAATGAAAATAGTTTGAAAATCTTCTAAACTTTTTTGAATATACATTGAAATTGTAGAAACATTCCTAAAACAACCAAGAATAATTCTTTTATGTTCTTTTAAACTATGCAATA